>URFE01000079.1:0-9508 GCA_900546965.1 uncultured Collinsella sp. | reverse complement strand
ATCTACACCTATTAAGTCGTCGGCAGCGTCAGATGTGTATAAGAGACAGCGTCGCGAGCGGCGCCACGCGAAGCCTTGGCAGCCGCTCCCCCGCCATCTCCGGGACGACGGCGCGTGACCTTGACCTCGCCATCCGAGACCTGATCGGCCACGGAGGGCACTGAGGGCTTCTGTTGCGCGCCCGAGGAATGGCGACGGCGCGGACGCGGCGCGCGCTCCTCCTCGCCACGTGACTTACCGCCCTTGTCGGCAGGCGCATCGGAAGCCGAGGCGCCCTTGGAAGCGGCACCAGCCTCGCGAGCAGCTGCGGCGCGGAAGGCGTCCTCGCGCTCCTCGCTCGACAGATGACGGCGGCGACGTCGTGTGGGGTTCATGCCACCGCCGCGATTCTGCTGCTGGGGCTGCTGAACCTCGCGCTCGCGAGAAGCGTTCTTGCCCGCGGGAGCGGCCTCGCCGGCATCGCCCGAACCCGCGCGCTTGCGGCGGCGACGTCCACCGGCAGCCTCCTCAGCCTCGGGTGCCTCGGCCTTGCCGCGACCCTTACCGCGGCCGCGACCCTCGCCCTGACCCTGACCGGCGCGAGCATCGGATTCGGCATCGCGACGACGGCGCTTGGGCATCGACGTGCCGGCAAGACGGTCGGCGCTCGACAGGCCATCGCCCACGTCGACGCCGTTCTCGCGGTCGAGCTCCATGAGCGCCAGGCGCATCTCGGGCGACTCGATGCGCTCGAGCACGTCACGCGTCACGCAGTCGGGGCGGCAATTGCAGCCCTGCTCGGCGGCCTTCTTTTTGCAGCCCTCCGAGCACGTCATATCGGCCAGGTTGACCTTAAAGACCTTGCCGTTCTCCAGGCGCAGCACCAGCTGCTCACGCGGCGTGTCATATTCCTGGATACGCGCCTTGCCAAGCGGCGTATCGATGAGCGTCTTCTTTTTGGGCGCACGGCTCTTAAAGTCCTTGTACGCCTCGAACTCATAACGCAGGCAGCACATCAGGCGGCCGCAAACGCCGCTAATCTTGGACGAGTTGAGCGGCAGGTCCTGCTCTTTTGCCATGCGGATCGAGACGGGCTCAAACTGTCCGCCAAAGCGCGTGCAGCAGAGCTCCTGTCCGCACTGGGCATAGCCGCCCACCAGGCGGGTCTCGTCGCGCACGCCGATCTGGCGCATGTCGACGCGAATATGCAGCGTCGAGGACAGATCCTTGACGAGCTGGCGAAAATCGACGCGCTCCTCTGCCGCAAAGTAGAACACGGCCTTCTCGCCGCCAAACAGGTACTCGACGCCGACCGGCTTCATCTCGAGGTCGAGCTCCTTGACCAGGCGGCGGAAGTCGACCATGGCCTCGTCGCCCTGGATGGCTAGGTCATCCGCAAGCTGCAGGTCGATGTCGCTCGCCACACGCAGCACGGGCTTAAGCGGCTGACCGATCTCGTCTTGTGGCACCTCGAAGGGATCGGCCGTAACCAGGCCGATCTCGGTTCCGCGCTCGGTAGAGCAAATGGCATAATCGGCCTCGAGGATATCCAGATCCTGCGGATCGAACCACAGGTCGCGCGAGGCGTAGGTAAACTTAACGGGTACGACTAACGGCATTTCAGTGCCTTCCTGATATCGAACAGCATGACCTCGATGGCCAGCTGGGGAGTAACGTTTCTGGCGATGTTGCGCTCGGCGGTCGCGACTGCCTCGAGCGCCCGCGTGGCACCCGCAACATTGGTCGCGGCGGCAAGCCGACCGATCGTGTCGCGCACGTCTTCGTTCACCACGTCGGCTGCCTCGTCCTGAAGTGTCAGCAGCACGTCGCGCATGAGCGTCCGCGCGCTCGCCAGCGCTTCCATGATACCCGAACGTTCGCGCGCGTTGAGTTCGCGCTTGTTGCGGTCCTCAAGCTGCTTCAATGCTCCACGCGACAGGTAGTCGGCGTTTTGCTCGAGCACCTTTTCCTGCGTGGACTTGACCTCGGCGAGCGGCGCCTTAACGGCGACGATGAGCGACTTGGCGCGGCCGAGCACGTCGGCCTCGTCGGCGGCGATGAGCGAATCGATGGCGCGAACCATCTGACGGCGGGCGTCCTGGCGCTCGGCACTCTTGAGGAACTCGATACCGCGCGTGGGGCTGCCCGCCACGGCGGCGGCCATGCGACAACGCGCAATATCCTGACCGGTGGCGCGGCTCACGGCCTGCGCGGCCACGGCGGGCGACACCAGCCGAAACGGCACGCACTGGCAGCGGCTCACGATGGTGGGCAGCATCACGTCGGCGGAGGTGCCCAGCAAGATAAACATGACGCCCTCGGGCGGCTCCTCAAGCGTTTTGAGCAGTGCGTTGGCGGTATTGGCGCGCAACTGCTCGGCACGGTCGATGATGTAGACCTTGGCCTTGGCACGGATGGGCGCCAGAGGCACGTCGTCGAGCAGCTCGCGGGTCTGGGCGATGAGGTAGCCCGTGGCGCTCTCGGGCGTGTAATAGTGCACGTCAGGGTGCGTATGGCGGGCGACGCGCACGCAGCTATCGCATGAGCCGCAGCCATCCTGCTCGCACAGGAAGGCTTGGGCGAGCGCCCACGCGGCGTCGAGCTTACCCGCGCCGGGCGCGCCCAAAAACAGGTAGGCGTGCGATGCACGACCGCCGGCGACGGCATTGGTCAAAAAGTCGCGCACGCGCTCTTGGGTGTCGAGCTTGGCCAGCAGGCTTGCCTGAGCGGGGGCCATGTTACTCGGCCTCCTGGGCAAGCGCGGCGGTGACGGCGTCCTGGGAAATGTCGAGGCCGTAGGCGCGAACCCGCTCGACCGTCTGCGCGAAGACGTCCTCGATGGACGCGGTCGCGTCGATGAGCTTTACGCGGTTTGGTTCCTCGGCGGCAATGGCGCAAAATCCCTGGTAGACGCGCTCTTGGAAGGTCATGCCCTTGGCCTCCATGCGATCTGCCGCACCGCGGTCGGCCATGCGCAGCGCCGCCTGCTCGGGCGTGATGTGATAGACGAGTGTGAGCGCCGGGTGCGTCCCCGCGACGGCCAAGTTGTTGGCATCGCGCACTATCTGGCGATCGAGGCCATCGGCAAACGCCTGATAGCAAGTTGTGGAATCGTAGAAGCGGTCGCACAGGACCACCTTGCCGGCAGCAAGGGCAGGCGCGATGACCTCGTGCACCAGCTGGGCACGCGCAGCCTCGTAGAGCAGCAGCTCGCAGGTGTCGCCCATCGCCGTATTGGCGGGGTCGAGCAGCAGAGCACGGATCTTTTCGCTGATGGCGGTACCGCCCGGCTCGCGCAGGCTCACAACCTGGTAGCCGGCGAGTTCGAGCGCACGGGCAAGCAGGCGCGCCTGCGTGGACTTGCCGGCGCCATCGACGCCCTCGAGCGTGATAAAGCTATGTTGAGCGGGCTCAAAAGCCATGGGCGCAGCCCCTTCCTACAAGGCGCGTAAATGCGAGTTATAGCAACCAAGCCATGATACCCCAGGGGCAGGCGCGTCCCAAATCCAACCTAGCCATCGAGGCATCCCCGAAGTTGCGGTGAAATAGGGACTGATTGAAGCTCTGAGACCGCCAAACAGTCCCTATTTCACCGCAACTTATGATGGGGAATTTTGGACGCTGGGTATAATCGTCGTATTGCATTGAAATGTGGCGAAAGGAGTGGCAATGTCTCGGTATTGCGCCTCGTGCGGCAAGCTTCTTGCAGATAATGCCAAGTTCTGCACCTCGTGCGGTGCACCTGTTGAGCAAACAACCGCGAGCGATAGCCAGCCCGCTTTTGAGCAGACCGGCTCCCTTGATACGCCGCAAGTCAAGGCGGACGACCCCCTCGCCTATCGCCCCGACCCCGCCGCAGGCCCCGCGGCCGTCGAGACCACGCAGCGCATACCCGTCGCGAGCGACTCGCCCCAACAGCAGCCGGCTCCCGCATACGCGCCCGCTTCGCCACAGACCCCCGCTCCCAAAAAGAGCGGCACCGGGCCGCTTATCGCCGTTATCGTTGTGCTGGTGGCGATCATCATCGCCCTGGTCGTTTTCTTTGTGATCAAGCCTTTCGACAACGCCGCCACGCAGACGTCTGCCGAGGTAGCTAAGCTGCACCATGACGTCGACGACGATGATCTAAAGCCTCTCGGCGATCCCAACAGCCTGTACGACGATGATGACGATGACGACGAGGATGGCGGCGAAGCAACACTCTCCGAGCAGAACCTCTACCGCCGACTGAGCGAATACTACGACTTGCTCGAAGACCTCGACAACTACGTCCGTGGCTGCGCGCAGAACTTCAACGGCAGCTATTTGGAAGAGGATCGAACCACCCGTCAAAATCTCGCCGACGTCGCCGAGCGCACGGAGGACACCATCGAGCAGTATTACGACATCGTCGAGGACCTAGACGTTCCGACGAGCTCCAAGAACTACAGCTCCTGGAAGGACATCATCGCCCTGTACGACGACCTGGATCACCGCATTGACGCAATCTGTGATGCCTGGGAGATCAGCCTGAAATACGCCAAGCCTGAGGACCACAAGAATGAGATCGTGGCGCCGCTGTCGCGCGACAACGTGGCGGGCACCAATGACAATAAGTATCGCCTAGACTTTGAGGAGCGCTATCCCGGCGCCAAACCCGTCGAAGTGAACTAGCGCTTTGTCGTTCCCGAGCCGGCAGTTAGGGACGTTCCTAAACTGCCGGCAGAAAAGGAACGTCCCTAACTGCCGGTCAAAAAAACGAGCGAGGATCGCGGGGTCCTCGCTCGTTTTTTTGGGCAATGTTTCGACTGCGCCGTTACTTGTCGGCGGCTGCTTTCTTGGTAGTCGACTTCTTCGCGGTCGTCTTCTTGGCGGCAGTGGCTTTCTTAGCCGTCGTCTTCTTGGCCGCCGTCGTCTTCTTGGCCGTGCTCGCCTTAGTCGTGGTCTTGCGGCCGCGGGCGGGCTTCTTCTCCTTGGTCGGGCAGTCCATGTTCACGCAGATGCGCCACGGGCCGCGCGCCGTGTTGACCACCACGATGGGGGCGCCGCACTCGGGGCAGGTCTCACCCGTCGCCTCGAGCTTACCGCGCGCCGGTAGAGGATAGCTCACGCCGCAATCGTCATAGTTGGTGCAGCGGATAAAGCGCTTGCCGCTCTTCTCGCTCTTGTGCGCGATCAGGTCGCCATGGCGTCCGGCCTCGGCGCACACCTTGCACTCGCCCACCTTAAGGTCAGGCTCGTAGTTGGTGGGGCACGTGGGGTTCACGCAAATCTCGAAGGCCTTCTGGCGGAACGGCTGGCACTTAATGCGCGGCGCGCCGCACTCGGGGCACACGGCCGCCTCGCCCTCGAGCGGGCTCACCTTGACGCCGCTCGGCACCGGATAGGTCACATCGCAGTCGGGCCATCCCATGCAGCCGATAAAGCTGCCGCGGGTCTTGGCGCTAGTCTTCATAACCAGGTCCTTGCCGCACTTGGGACAGGCGCCCACGCGTGCATCGGCCGTGACGGCGTCGCTGATGGCGTCGCCCAGCTCCTGCGTATGCTTGAGCAGCTCGTCGAGCACGCCAGCCAGCAGCGCGCGCGAGTGCGTCACGACATGCTCTTCGGTATCCTCGCCGCGCTCCACACGGGTCATGTCGCCATCGAGCTCGCTGGTCATATCGGGGCTCGTGATGCGCGGGGCAAACTGCGTCAGTGCGTCGATGATGGCGATGCCCAGCTGGCTCGGCTCCACGGGATCGTTTTTGAGGTAGCGCACGGCGTACAGGCGCTCGATGATGCTCGCGCGCGTGGACTTGGTGCCCAGGCCGCGCTTTTCCATCTCCTGCACGAGCTTGCCCTGGCTGTAGCGCGCGGGCGGCTCGGTCTGCTTGGCCTCGAGCTTAATGTCGAACACGTCGACCGTATCGCCCTGCTCCAGCGGCGGCATCTGCTCGTCGCGCTTGAGTCCGTACGGGTACGCCTCGCGGAAACCCGGGGTCACGAGCACATCGCCCGAAGCCACGAACGGCTCACCGTTCACGTCGAGCTCGAGCTTAGTGTTTTCGATGGTCGCGGGACCCATAAGCGTCGCTAGGAAGCGGCGGGCGATGAGGTCGTAGAGCTTGCGTTGGCCGCCGTCGAGCGTGGACGGATCGCCCTCGCCCGTGGGATAGATAGGCGGGTGGTCGGTGGTCTCGACTTTGCCGCGCGTGGGCTTCATAGGGCCGGCGAGCACCTTTTTGCATACAGGCGCCAGCGCCGGGTTGATCTTTGCCAGATCGCTCACCACAGCGCCCAGATCGAGCGTCGCGGGGTACACGGTGTTGTCGACACGCGGGTAGCTGATGAGGCCCGCCATGTAGAGGGACTCGGCGATGCGCATGGTACGCGCAGGCGAGATGCCCTCGGCTGCGGCGGCAGCCTGCAGCGAAGTGGTCGCAAACGGCGTGGGCGGCTGCTGCTTGCGCGAGCGCTTGGTCACCGCGGCGACGGTTGCCGTCGCGACGCCGTCAACATGGCCGTACGCCGTCTCAGCAGCATCCTTGTCGGTAAAGCGCGCCGTCTTGTGCGCGATCTTAAAGCGATCGTCCTCGGCAGCGCCCTGCGCGGCACCCATGCCGCGAATCTGCCAATAGTCCTCGGGCACAAACGCCATGCGCTCGCGCTCGCGCTCGACCACCAGGGCAAGCGTCGGCGTCTGCACGCGGCCGGCGGAGCGCACGTTACCAAAGCCGCCAAACTTGGCGAGCGTCAGGTAGCGCGTCAGCACCGCACCCCAAATGAGGTCGATGTGCTGACGGCTCTCGCCTGCGTCGGCCAGGTTCTGGTCGAGCGAGACGAGATTATCGAAGGCCTGCGTGATCTCGGCCTTGGTAAACGAAGAATACTGGGCGCGGGCGACCGGCAAGTCGGGCGCCACCTCGCGCACCTTGTTGAGGGCGTCCGAACCGATCAGCTCGCCCTCGCGATCGAAGTCCGTAGCGATGATGACGCTGTCGGACTTCTTGGCAAGGTTCTTGAGCGAGCGAATGAGCTCTTTCTCGGCCGGCAGCTTAATGACGGGTGCCCAGGTGAGATAGGGCAGACTCTCGAGCTTCCAGCCCTTGATGGAGATGCCATCGGCAAGGAACGGCTTACGCTTGGTGTCGTAAGGCGGACGAGCCAGGCCATCGGGCATGTCGGCCGGCAGCATCTCGCCGTCCTCGGTGACCGAATACCAGCCCAGCTTTTTATCGAACAGCACGCTGTCGCAAAAATCGGGCGCAAGGATGTGACCGGCAAGACCGATCGTCACGCACTCCTCGCCCTTCCACTCAAAACGGTAGATGGCGGTGTTGTACACCTTGTCTTTTTTAGGCTTACCCGTGGACAGTCGCTCGGCGATCTGACGCGCGGCGTCGTTTTTCTCGGCGATGATGAGCTTCAAAAGAGGCTCCTATCTCGTATCTCTACGGCTACGCCCGCCCGTATGGCGGCCGACTTACGCCCTTGCTTGCTCAATCTGCCCGATGAGCCAATCGCACCAGGCGTCCATGCCCTCGCCCTTGCGCGCGCTCACGGCAAACCGCGGCGCCTGCGGATTGAGGTCATCGAGTGTCTTAGTATACCTATCCATGTCAAAATCGAAAGCCGGGGCCACGTCGACCTTATTGAGCAGCTGCGCGCCAGCGTGCTGGAAGATGCCCGGGTACTTGATGGGCTTGTCGTCGCCCTCGGGCACCGAGAGAATCATGATGGACAGGTTCTCGCCCAAGTCAAAGTCGACTGGGCAGACCAGGTTACCCACGTTTTCGATAAAGATGACGTCGATGTTTTCCAGACCCACAGCCTGGTCAAACGCGTCAACGGCCTCCATGATCATGTTGCCCTCGAGGTGGCACAGGCCGCCCGTGTTGATCTGGATGGCGGGCATGCCGGCTTCCTTCATGGTGATGGCGTCGACATCCGAGGCGATATCGCCCTCGATGACGGCACAGCGCAGGCCGGCCTTGTCACGCAGGCGCTCGTTGGTGCCCAAGATCGTGGTGGTCTTGCCCGAACCGGGGCTCGACAAGACGTTGATCACATAGGTGTTTGTCTCATTAAATCGCTGACGCAGCTGATCTGCCAGGCGCTCGTTGCGCGACAGAATCGGCGACGCGATATCAATCGTTTTCTCAGCCATACTTAGCGCTCCTTACTTTGGCCCCTTTATACCCCATCACCAGATGGCTAGCGGGCTAATCGTCGGGGGTTTCGATTTCGATACTCGCGATATCGAGCTCGCGGCCGTGCAGTAGGCGCACGTTGGCACCACCACACTGGGGACAGCGACAGTGGAAGCGATCGTGGTCGAAGACCTCGCCGCAGTCCAGGCATTCACTTTGTGGGTGAATCTCCTCAACCGCGAGCTCGCAGCCCCGCGTGAGCGGGTCCTCATCGCGAAATGTCTCCCACGCAAAGTCGAGCGCCTCGCGCACAACTTCGGTCATATCCCCGATACGCAGCGTTACCAAAACGGCGCGCGAGGCCCCCGCCCCACGCGCCGCGCGAATCACTGTATCGAGTATGCCGTTGACAATGCCAACCTCGTGCATACCGATTTACTCCTCGTCGTCCTCATCGTCCGAGAACAGGTCCAGACGGCTCACAAACAAGCCCTCCTTGCCCTCGCGCGCGGTAATGACCACGCGGGCAATGGCGAGCGAAATCTCGTAGAGCGAGAGCAGGGCACCATACATGAGGCCCAGCGTAACGGGCGAGCCGTCGGGCGTAATCACAGCCGAGCCCACAAGCAGGCCCACGTACACGTAGCGCCAGGCGCCGCGGAAGGCCGCGTAGGACACGATGTGGAAGACGGACAGGTAGAAGATGATGAGCGGCAGCTCAAACGCCACGCCAAAGCCGATCATAAAGAGCAGCTCCATGTTGACGTAGTTCTCCAGGTCGGGCAGCGCCGTGGCGACGGCCGAGGTCTCGCCGATAAGCCACTCAAAGCCCGCCGGGATGATGATGAAATAGCAGAAGATGGCGCCCAGGAAGAACAGCACCGTCGAGGCGAGCACCGTGGGCACGACCCATTTGCGCTCGTTGGGACGCAGTGCCGGCAGGAAAAATGCCAGAATCTGCCAGATGATCATGGGCGTGCACATGACCACGGCCATCTTGATGGCCAGCGAGAAGCGCAGGCCAAAGCCGCCGAGCGTGGTGGTGATGTAGAACTTACCGTCCGGCACAAAGGAGCGGATGGGGTCTTCCAGGATGTCGAGCACCACGGGCGTGGCGAAATACAGCACGATGGCGGCGGCAAACACCGACACGACCACGATGGTCAGGCGGCGACGGAGCTCGCCCAGGTGATCGAAGAGCGGCATGCGCGCAGGTCCGATAGGCATTACTCATCGCCTCCCTTCGGGGCATCGGCGGTGGCAACCTCGGCAACGGCCTCGTCCTCGGCCTCGAGCTCGCGAGCGAGCTGGTCGACGACGGCCTTGCGCTTGCGGGGACGACGGGCGTAGAGGTCGGCCGTCGTGGGCTCTGTCTCTTATACACATCTGACGCTGCCGACGACTTAATAGGTGTAGAT
>URFE01000078.1:0-9595 GCA_900546965.1 uncultured Collinsella sp. | reverse complement strand
GTCATTGGGGACGTTCTTGTTTGACTGGTCATTTAAGAACGTCCCCAATGACTAGGGGGTCTACCGACGCATTGGGGGTTTGCGCCTTCCATGCATGACAGCCGTCTCTTTTATGTTTCCTTTAGCCGTTGCTGCCTAGGATGGGGGTTAGTCGGTAGGAAGGGAGCGTCTATATGGACGACGCGAGCGAGCGTTCAATCGAAGAGGACATGCTCGATCAGTTCAATTACTTTGATGATGAGGACGAGGAGCTGATCGACCGTCGCGAGCCAGCGCCGCTTGATTCCTTTGATCTGGTCGATGAAGAGCCCGGCGAGGACGAGGGCGAATCAACGGAGCCCCCACAGTCTTCGCGCCTTAACTCGCTGCTTTCGAGAGCCCCCATGCACCACGGCGTTCGTGCCGGCGCGCTCCATATGAAAACTGACTGGCACCAGATCGTGACGGCAGGCGATGAGCTTGCCGTCGATGCGCCGCTCACCGATAAATCATCCATCATCTGCCGCACCGGCATGCTTATGCTGGCAAGCGGAACGGGTGCCTGGCGCGTGCGCGATACCATGAATCGTGTTGCCGCCGTACTCGGTGTCACCATCCACGTTGACTTAAGTCTCCTGTCGTTTGAGTGTACTTGCATCGAAGACGGTCACTGCTTTAATGAGGTTGTCAGCTTGCCCACAACGGGCGTCAATACCCATCGCATTTGGATGATGGAGAGTTTTCTCAAGGAAATCGAGACCTATGGTCGTCGCTTCACGGTGCACGAATACCACGAGATGCTCAAGACCGTTGAGAGTTCAAAACCCGATTACTCTCCCTGGCAACAGGGCCTTGCGGCAGCTTGTGCTTGCGGCGCCTTCGTCTTTTTGCTCGGCGGCGGCCCTATCGAGATGGCCTGCGCATTCGTAGGCGCTGGTGTCGGTAACTTTGCTCGCTCCCATATTCTCAAGCAGGGTCTTGGCCAGTTTAGCGCGCTGACGACTGGTGTTGCGCTCGCTTGCGTTTCGTATCTGCTGGCATTGCTCGGCCTTGGCCAGGTCATACCGGGGGCAATGTCGCACCAAGAAGGCTATATCGGCGCCATGCTCTTTGTGATTCCCGGCTTTCCGCTCATTACGGCGGGCCTCGACATCGCCAAGCTCGACATGCGAAGCGGTATCGAGCGCCTTTCATATGCCGTATCGATTATTGTGATGGCGACGCTCGTAGGTTGGATGGTTGCCGAGTGTGTTGGCCTGGCGCCGGACGACTTTGCCCCACTGGGCCTTTCGCCGCTTGCCCTTACGCTCCTGCGCGTGGTGATGAGCTTCGTTGGCGTATTCGGCTTCTCGGTGATGTTCAACAGCCCGGTAAAGATGGCCGCGGCAGCTGGGTTGATCGGCGCCGTGTCCAATACCCTGCGTCTGACCCTTGTCGATGCGCCGACGATGATTCCCTTCCTGGGCCTCAGCACGGGAATGCCTCCCGAGGCAGCAGCGTTTATCGGCGCGCTGGTATCGGGTCTGCTGGCAAGCTTGGCCGAAGTCAAGCTCACCTACCCGCGCATCGCCCTCACGGTGCCTTCGATTGTCATTATGGTGCCCGGTCTGTATCTCTATCGCTCTATGTATTACATGTGCACCTTCGACACGGTCAACATGCTCGGCTGGTTTGTGCGCGCAGTGCTCATCGTGGCGTTTCTGCCCGTTGGCTTGGGCGTGGCGAGAACCCTCACCGACCCTCGCTGGCGCCATACCAGCTAATTGGTGCAAGGGGGACAGGTTACTTTGCACCAAATGAGTTGCGGTGAAATAGGGACTGAATTGTTGCTTAAAGGGTCAAAACAGTCCGTATTCCACCGCAACTTATGGGGTCGGGGGATTATTGGTGCCCTGCATCTTCATAAACTCAACGCTTACGAAGCGCATGCGTTTCGTGCTAGGCTGGTTCCACCACATAAGTAGTCGCAGACGCGCGTAACACGGGCGGGCGAGATGAAGTCCCAGTAACTCCATCTCGCCCGCCCGTTTTTGTTGGCGGCGCCGCGACGCAACACGGAAAGGAATCTGCCCTTCATGCCTATCAACAAACGAGAGAGCCTGCTGTTCACCTTTATCATGTGCTTTTGCATGGTGCTCTGGATGAGCATCTACAACGTTGCCCTGCAGCACGGGGCCATCAACGGCGAGGTCGTTGCCGCTGCGTGGCTCGGCTTCCCCGTTACCTACATTTTTGCCATGTGCTGCGACTGGTTCGTCGCCAGCCCGCTCGCCAAGGGTTTCGCCTTTAAGTACTTGGTCACGCCGGGCAAGAGTTCGCCGCTTGCCATGACGCTCGCCGTCAGCTCCTGCATGGTCGTTCCCATGGTCATCATCATGTCGCTTTACGGCGCGTGCGAGGGTCTGACGCACATGCCCGGCGGCATCCTTGCGAACCTGTATTCCGTGCCCGCGATCTGGATGATCAACATCCCGCATAATTTTGTGATGGCGCTGCCGTGGAACCTTTTGGTAGCCGGTCCGATTTCCCGCTTCGTCTTCCGTCGCGCCTTCCCTGTGGGGACGGTTTTCGAGGAGGAGCATGCCGAGCTCTTGGAGCAGGCTATGGCTCCTGAGTGCGAGTAGCTCGCTTAGGGACCTGCTGAGCGCGGGCGACTTGCTTGGTTGGATCCCTAAGCGTGGATAGCTCGCTCGGCGACATCGCGGGCGCGAGCGGTGCGCATGACCGGAGGGCCCGTGCTGCTCCGTTGCCCGACGTGCTAGCGCGCAGACAATCTGTTGGTGCATTCGGCGGCTGCTGAAGCGTTTCGGCAGCCGCTTTTTATACGGAGTTTAAATACAACAGTCTGTTGTATTACGTAGAATGGTATATCTCTAGCAGGAAAAATGCGAGAGACGGAGCATTATGGCGTTGCTAGTAGGACTGGACGTAGGGTCGACGACGACCAAAGTTTACGCGATGCACGAGGATATGACCGAGGCGTGGTGGGGATATCGCCGCCACGGGGCGTGTCAGACAGCGAGCGTGCGCGCCATGCTCGGCGAGCTCGCCGAGCGCTTTCCCCATGAGTCGCTGCGCGTTGCGGTGACCGGCTCGGGTGCGCGCGATATCGCGACCGCGCTGGGCGCCTCGTACGTTCAGGAGGTGGTCGCCAACGCGCTCGCGATCAGCAGGTTCTATCCGCAGACGCGCTGCGCCATCGAGCTGGGCGGCCAAGACGCCAAGATGATCTTCTTCCGCACCAACGATAAGGGAGACGTCGAGGTTGCCGACATGCGCATGAACGGCTCGTGCGCAGGCGGTACCGGTGCATTTATCGACGAGATGGCAAAGCTCATGGGGGTCGGCACCGAATCGGGCGAGTTCGAGCAGCTCGCAAGCCGGGGAACGACCGTCCACGAGGTCTCGGGCCGCTGCGGCGTGTACGCAAAGACCGATATCCAGCCGCTGCTCAACGAGGGCATTCCTACCACCGACCTGGCGCTTTCGGCGCTTCACGCGGTCGCCCGCCAAACGATCGGCGGTCTGGCCCAGGGTATCGACATCGAGCCGCCGGTAATCTTCGAGGGCGGTACGCTCGCCTACAACCCCACGCTGGTCCGCGTGTTCCGGGAGCAACTGAATCTATCGGACGATCAGGTTATCGTCCCGCGCGATCCGCAGATCATGGTCGCGCGCGGTGCCGCCCTGTCGCTGACCGACATGTTCGCATCGTCCCAACCGATCGACCTTCCCGACGCTTTTGTCCGGCTGGATAAGCTCGAGACGGTCGCGCCCGCAAGCGGGGAGGGACGTCTTGCCCAGCCCTTTTTTGCCACACCTGCCGAGCAGGCGGATTTTACGGCACGCCATGGCAAAGAGACGCCGGCAAAGGGTCCGGATGCGTATGCGCCCGGAGAGACGGTGCGTGTGGCGCTCGGTATCGATTCGGGGAGCACGACGACCAAGTTCGCCCTGGTCGATGAGGCGGGTGAGCTTGTCGATTCGTTCTACGCGTCTAATAACGGCAGACCGCTCGACGTCGCCCAACAGGGTCTTGTCAGCTTGAAGAACCGCTGGGAGACAGCGGGAGTCACGCTTGCGATCGATGCCGTGGGCACCACGGGATACGGCGAGGAGCTTTTCGCGCGCGCGTTCCACGCCGACTACCATACGGTCGAGACGGTCGCGCACGCCCGCGCCGCGTGCGCATGCGTTCCCGATGCGACCTTCGTGCTCGACATCGGCGGACAGGATATGAAGGCCATCTGGCTCAACCACGGCGTGCTGACCGATATCGTCGTCAACGAGGCGTGCTCTGCGGGCTGCGGCTCGTTCCTCGAGGGTTTTGCCAAAAACCTCGGAATAGCCGTTGAGGATATCGCGACCGAGGCATTTTCGTCCAAAGCCCCCGCCGTTCTCGGCAGCCGCTGCACGGTGTTCATGAACAGCAGCGTCGTTTCCGAGCAGCGGCGCGGTAAGGGTCCGGGCGACATCATGGCCGGTCTCTGCCGTTCGATTATCGAGAACGTGTTCACCAAGGTCATTCGCGTTTCAAATCTCAACCGTCTGGGCGACAAAGTCGTCGTCCAGGGCGGCACGTTCCGAAACGACGCGGTGCTGCGCGCATTCGAGCAGTATCTGGGCAAACCCGTCACGCGTGCGCCCCACCCGGGGCTGATGGGCGCTATCGGTATCGCCCTGCTCGCGCGCGAGGAATGCCGCAAGGGCGACGCCGGCACGTCGTTTATCGGGCTCGATGCCGTGGAGCGCTTCGAGCATCGCGAGTTCGGCGGCGTTACCTGCCGTCGGTGCAACAACCGCTGCCAGCGCGCGGTCGTGGCATTTGGCGACGGCTCGCTTTACGTCACGGGCAATCGCTGCCCGCGCGGCGGCGCCATCTCATGGGATGAGCTCGTGCGCGAGGTTCCCGCGGCGGAGGAGCTGCGTCCGCAGGGTGCTTGCGAGGCACAGGCACCCGGCACGGGGCGCGACCGGACCGCGGCTGCCCCCAATCTCTTTGTCGACCGCGAGAAGCTGCTGTTCGAGTCGTACCCCACGGTTCCCGTCTGCGGGGGGCGCGATGTCACGATCGGCATTCCCCGTGTGCTCGAGTTCTGGGACACCATGCCGTTCTGGTCGACGTTCTTCAGCACGCTCGGCTTTAAGGTGCGCGTCTCGGGACGCAGCACCAAGGCGATGTACGAGCGCGGTCTGGCGCACGTCACATCCGACACCGTGTGCTTCCCGGCCAAGCTCGTCCACGGGCACATCCGCAATCTCGTCGACGCCGGCGTCGACCGCATCTTCATGCCCATCATCACGACGGTGCCCACCGAAAACACCGCCTCTACCAGCGAGTGGATGTGCGCCGTCGTAAAGGGATACCCCTACGTGATGCGCAATTCCGATAACCCGGAGGAGCGTTTCGGCGTTCCGTTCGATACGCCGCTGTTCCACTGGTACGACGAGGGCGACCGAAACCGCCAGCTCAAGGCGTGGTGCAAGGAGACCTTCGATATCGATGCCGACCTGGTTGCCAAGGCGACCGAGCAGGCGGACCGCGCGCAGGAGACGTTTGAGAACCAGCTGCAGCTGCGCGGCAGGCAGGTGCTCGAGAACGTGCGCGAGGACGGCGGCTACGCGGTGGTGATCGCTTCGCGCCCGTACCACAACGACCCGCTGGTCAACCACGGGCTGCCCAAGCTCTTCTCTGAGCGCGGCATCCCCGTGCTGACGCCCGATGCGGTGCCGGGGGTCTGCAACGTCGATCTTTCCAACAGCCGCATCGACATCGTGAACAACTACCATGCGCGCATGCTGTCGTGCGCGGTCATCGTCGCATCGACGCCCGAGCTCGAGCTCGTGCAGATGGGCAGCTTCGGCTGCGGCCACGATGCGTATCTCACCGACGAGATCGCGCGCATGATGGGCGAGATGGGCTCCAAGGTTCCGATGATGATCAAGCTCGATGAGAGCGACGTCGCCGGTCCCATGGGCATTCGCGTGCGTTCGTTTATCGAGTCGGTCAACCGTCGTCGCGCGGAGGAGCGTGCCGAGGGCGCCCGGGTGCACGCGGTCCATCCGCTCGACGACCCGTATAAGGTCAAGTACACCAAGCGCGACCGGCACGACAAGATCGCGCTGGTCCCCAACACCTCCCATGCGTTCTGCAGGCTCATGACCGCGGCGATGCGCAATCAGGGCGTGCGCGCCGAGGCCCTTGATATCGGGCGCGAGGATGCCATCCGCCTGGGCAAACGCTATGTGCACAACGACATCTGCTTCCCCGCGCAAATCGTGATCGGCGAGGCGCTCGCGGCACTCGAGAGCGGTAAGTACGACCCGCACGACGTCGCCGTGGTGACTGGCAAGTATATCGGCGACTGCCGCCTGACGCACTACATGCCCCTGCTGCGCCGCGCGCTCGACGACGCGGGATACGACTATGTCCCGGTGCTCACCAACGACGACGTCGATGCCCACAATGCGCATCCGGGCTTCAAGCTCGGCCTTGGCCCGAGCATCCAGATCGCCTACGGTCTTCCCATGATCGATGCCCTCGAGGCCATGCTTAGGCGCATCCGTCCCTACGAGCTCGAGAAGGGCGCGGCGGACGCTGCGTTCGACCGCGCGCTCGATGAGGTTATCGAGGGCATGGAGCGCTCCGGGCTGAGAGGCCAGGCGACGGGCTTCAAACGCGCGCTTGCGATCATGGACGCCGTTCCGTACGACCGCTCGAACCCGCATCCGACCGTTCTCATCGTGGGCGAGTACCTGCTCAATTTCCATCTCGGCGCCAACCACGAGATCGAGCGCTACCTCGAGGACAACGGGCTCGAGGTCATCGAGGCGCGCATGACCGACGTGATCCGCAAGACCTATTTCTACAAGCATGCGCAGTCGCGCGAGTTCCACGTCGACCTGTCGCTGCCCGAAAAGGCCTGGTACGCCACGGCGGACAACCTGTTCGAGCTCGCGCACGACCGTTGCGACCGCCTGGGCGCGGCGAGCCCGCTCTACGAGCCGCCGACGCGCATGCCCGAGCTCGTGCGCGCGAGCGATAAGATCCTGCACCATACGTTCGATGCGGGCGAGGGCGTGCTGATTCCGGCGGAGATTCTCGAGCACGCCAAGCGCGGCTGCCGCAACTTCGTGATCCTGCAGCCGTTCGGGTGTCTGCCCAACCATGTCGTGGGGCGCGGGCTCATCCATGCGCTCAAGGAGCAGTATCCCACGGCGCAGTTCCTGCCGCTCGACTACGATCCCGACGTGAGCTTCGCCAACGTGGAGAACCGTCTTCAGATGCTCATCATGAACGCCAAGGCGCAGGGGTGCGGTGAGGCGCATGGCGAGACCGCGTAAGGACGCCGATGCGCCCGATGCACGCACCCGTATCATCGAGGCGTTTTGGGAGCTCATCGAGAACAACAGCATCTTCGAGCTGTCGGTTGGCGAGGTGACCCGCGCCGCCCAGTGCAATCGCGGAACGTTTTACTACTATTTTCACGATTTCGATGAACTCGTCGCCATCGCCATAGCCCAGCTGCTGCAGGATAACGAGCTCATCACCGATGCCCTCTGGCATTTTTCGAGCGAGGGCGACCTTTCGGCGTTCGACCGGCGCGACGTCCGCTGCCTGCTGCGGCGCATCGTCATCACCATGAGGGCGGGTGCCGCCGAGCAGGTCGTGCAGGGCATCCATACGATCATCATCGACCGCGTGAGAGAGATCGTCCACCCCGACGGAGAAGAGCTCAAGGCAGATTCGAGCTTTGCGGTGGGCTTTCTGGTCTCGGGCATCATGGGCTTTGTGATGGCGGTCGGCTTTGCCCGGGAGGGCGGCGAGGAGATAGACCTCGAGCAGCCGGGGGACAGCGCGTGCGCGTACCTGAGGGCGGTCGCCATGCAGACGGTGGAAACGGTCGCGCAAGTCGAGGGCGTCGATACATCCGAGCTGCTCGAACGCGTCTCCAAGGAGGCCGATGCCTATCGCGCATCGCGTGCGACGAGTCCCGACGTGGTGAAAGACGCCTAGGGTTTCTCTTGCGGGGCGCCTGTCGCGCATCGCGCGGTGAGTCCCGCGATGCGGTCATAACCTGCATTCATGTGAGCCGGGTTTATAGATATTCCTCCAGCTGTTAACATAGACAACCTGTGGGTAAAGAGACAAAAGCGCCGCCGACGGGCGGGCGTTTTGATTTCGATGAACTCATGTAAGGAAACGAGCATGTTAGATAGATTTACCGATCGAGCGCGCAAGGTCATGTCGATGGCCAAACAGGAGGCGCTCGATCTGCACTCAAATAAGGTGGGCACCGAGCACCTGCTGCTCGCACTCGCCAAGGAGGACGAGGGCATTGCCGCCGAGGCGCTGCGCTCGCTCGACATCTCCTACGATGACATCATGGACACCCTCAAGGAGGTCCAGACCACGGTTCCCGAGCCCAGCGAGGAGACCGAGGCTGCCAAGCTTGCCTTTACGCCGCTCGTCATTAGCGTGATGGAGCGTTCATTCCGCGTGGCACGTGAGAACAACCAGACCTACGTGTCGACCGAGCACTTGCTGATTGGCATCGTCGAAGAGGGTAACGGCATGGCCATGGACATCCTCATGCGCCTGGGTGTGTCGTCCGCCTCCATCAAAAAGGCTATCGAGAAACTTACCGCCAAGGACCAGGACAAGAAGCGTCCGCTCGCCGGCGCCGGTGCCGGGCGTCCCGGTGCGGGCCTGCCGTTCTTTAGCGGCTCGGATGCCTCTCAGCAAAAGGGGGGTGGTACCGATACGCTTAAGCAGTTCGCGACCAACCTCACACAGAAGGCGCGCGACGGCGAGCTCGACCCTGTAATTGGTCGCGAAAAGGAAGTCCAGCGTATGATGGAAATTCTTTCGCGCCGCACCAAGAACAACCCGCTCATTCTGGGCGACCCCGGCGTGGGCAAGACGGCCATCGTCGAGGGCCTGGCTCAGCAGATTGCAGCCGGCAACGTGCCCGAGAACCTCATGAACCAGAACATCTGGACGCTCGACCTGCCGGGCCTCGTTGCGGGCGCCAAGTATCGCGGTGAGTTTGAGGAGCGCCTCAAGAACGTGATCCAGGAGGCCACCGAGGCTGACGACGTCATCCTGTTTATTGACGAGATGCACACCATCATCGGTGCCGGTTCTGCCGAGGGCTCCATCGACGCGAGCTCCATGCTCAAGCCCGTGCTTGCACGCGGTGCCTTCCAGATTATTGGCGCCACCACGGCCGAGGAATTCCGCAAGTACCTCACCAAAGACCCAGCCTTCGAGCGTCGCTTCCAGACTATCGATGTCGAGGAGCCGAGCGTCGAGGACACCGTCAAGATCCTGACCGCGCTTAAGCCGCGCTACGAGGAGCACCACCATGTGCGCTACACGCAGGGCGCTATCGAGGCTGCCGCGAACCTTTCCAACCGCTACATCCAGGATCGCTTCCTGCCCGATAAGGCCATCGACCTCATCGACGAGGCCGGTGCCCGCGCTCGCATCGCCGCGAATCGTGCGCCCGAGCCGGTGCGCGAGGCCGAGCATCGCATAGAGGAGCTCAAGGCCGCCGCGCAGGAGGCCACCTGTCTCTTATACACATCTCCGAGCCCACGAGACATCTCAGGA
>URFE01000077.1:0-9603 GCA_900546965.1 uncultured Collinsella sp. | reverse complement strand
GGCTCGGAGATGTGTATAAGAGACAGGTACTGGCCGTTCCAGGGGCTGGAGCTGATGCCGGTCATCGACGAGACGTTGATCACGGCGCCGCGGTCCTGGGTGGCAAAGATCCGCATGTAGTGGTGGAAGCACTTGAGGAAGGTCACGACGTTGACGTTGATCATGGCCTCGTGCTTCTCCCAGGGGGTGTCCTGGATCTTGCCGAAGCTGTGCAGGCAGGCAACGTAGCTCATGAAGCCCATGTCCAGGCCCTCGGTCGCGGCGAAGACGGTCTCGGCCGCGCCGGGCTGGCTAAAGTCGGCGCGCACGACCTTGGTCTCCACGCCGTAGGTCTCGCGGATCTCGCCGGCGAGCACGTTCAGCTTCTCCTCGCGACGGCCGACCATGACGACATTCATGCCGCCGGCGGCGATCTTCTCGCAGAACGCCTTGCCGACGCCCTCGGTCGCGCCCAGGATCAGGCCCCACTCACCGTAGTTCTCCCTCAGGTTCATGCTGCATCCTCTCTCTCGATGCCCATGCGGGCACATCTCCTTTAGCGTGCGGCCGCACAGCCGCACACGGTGCACCATTATGCGCTGAACAAGAGGGGAGCGTGTTCACGACTTTGCGAACGAGCCCGTTACAACGATGAACGGTGTCGGTCTATCACCGCGAAGAAACCCTTGCGGCATCGAGAGAGGAGGTGCTGGCAGGTGGAACCAAAAGGTGAACGCCGCCATCTCTAGCTCCACCTTATCGGGTTTCCCGTCGCAAGCGATGCTTCAAAGAGCTTGCGCAGCGAAACGTTGGCGAAGGTCCAGGACCACGCTTTGCTGCTGCCCACTGTGACTCGGCCCTCGGCTCTGCGTAGAACCCGAAGCCGCTTTTGCAGTCGATGCGATTGACCCCGTCGAGGTCGGTGAGGGTGTAGCTTTCGCCCTCTCCATCCTGGCTCGAGCGTCCCTTGCGCTCGAAAGCAAAGTGACTTGACGCGAAGAGCACCTCACCAGCGCCGTTATTTTTTGGCATCTTTGGGGGCTGATGTACACAAATGCGACTCCACGTGCCGACCAGCAACGTCCTCCACATGTCTGGACTCTCTATGCTTGCGCTGGATAGACATCGCGGGAACGGGTATAGTATCGAAAGTTTTGTCGTTAACCAGCGGGGGAGTCCTGTGGGCATCAAAAAGAAGATCAAAAAGGAGCTTATCGGCACTTCCGATTACCCGTCGAATAAGATCTTTACGATCTCCAATTTCATCACCTTTACGCGCCTGATCCTCACCCTGGTATTTCTGTACCTGTTTGTGACGGACAACAACCGCGTCATCGCCATCGTTATCTACGCCGTTGCCGCCTCCACCGACTGGATGGACGGTCAGATCGCCCGCATGACTAAGACGGTCTCGTGGCTCGGCAAGGTCATGGATCCCATTTGCGACCGTGCGCTGCTGTTCACCGGCGTACTTGGGCTGGTGGTTCGCGGAGAGCTACCCATCTGGGTCTGCGTGCTCATTATTGGCCGCGACATCTATCTGGGCATCGGCACGCTTATCGTGCGTCATTATCACCGTCGCCCCATCGATGTCGTCTTCCCCGGAAAGATTGCCACAGCGCTGCTCATGACCGGATTCTCGCTCATGCTGCTCGGGTTCCCCGTTGTTGACGGCCTGCATCTTTTACCTTCAACCCTCACGGCCTTCCCGGGCCTCAACGGAAGCTCGGTGCCCCTCGGCATCTTCTTTGTGTACGGCGGCGTGATCTTCTCCATGCTCACGGCTGTCATCTACTCCATTAAGGGCGGAGCGGCCATTAAACAGGCTCTCACGCATCCCGAGGACGAGGGCATCGACTTTCTGAACCCTGAAATCGAAGACTGATTCGTTGGGGTATGATTACGTACGGTTCATTATTTGCGGCACGTCCGCGATAAGTTAGGGGTTGTCATGGACAACATGGTTAACAATATGCCTCAGAATGATAAGACTGCTGACGCTACCTGCGTATTCCGCGTGCCTTCAAGCGACGTCACCGTTCCCGACCTCATGGCCAACGTGCGCATCACCGCCCCCGTTCTGTCCATCGTCAAGGGTCCGCAGACTGGTGCCGCCTTTGAGCTCGAGGACGACGTGACCACCATCGGCCGCGATCCCGCGAACGGCATCTTCCTCAACGACATGACCGTTTCGCGCAGCCACGCGCGCATTATCCGCGAGGTCCTCGGCGCTCGCATCGAGGACCTGGGCTCGCTCAATGGCACCTGGGTCGACGGTGCTATCGTCAATGCAGCCCCGCTGCACGACGGTTCTTCCGTCCAGATCGGTACGTTTACGCTCATCTACCACGAGAGCACGCCGGAGCGCATCGAAACCGGTGAGTAGGGCATGGCCGAACGCAACTATCTGAGTATCGGCCAAGTCGTCAACCTACTTCGAGGCGCATACCCCGATCTTTCGAACTCAAAAATTAGATTTCTAGAGGATGAGGGGCTCATTACCCCTCATCGTACGCCTAAGGGATACCGTCAGTACTCCAAGGAGGACGTTGATCGCCTGGAGGTCATTCTGCACTTGCAGAAGACTCGCTACATGCCGCTCAACGTGATTAAGCAGCGCTTGGAAAACGCCACGGACCTTTCAACGCTCGCCTACGAGGTGGGCTTGCTGTCCGATGTTCCGCTCAAGACGGAGCCCAAGGAGACTAAGCAAAAGCTGCATCCCATCGAGACCATTCCCGATATGTTGGGCGTCGAAATTTCGTTTATCCGCTCGCTCGCCGAGAACGACCTCATTCGCATCATCAAGAGTCCGCAGAATCGCGAGCTTGTCGATGGTCGCGATTTTCCGATCATCCGCTACTGCTCCGAGCTGTCGCGCTTCCATATCGAGCCGCGCAACCTGCGTCAGTACGTGTCTTCCGCCAACCGCGAGTCCTCGATGTTTGAGCAGGTGCTTGTGAGCATGCTCGGAATGGATACCTCCGATGACGAGCGCGACGCCAAGCTCGAGCGTGCGTTTAAGAAGCTTCACGACCTAACGGAAGGTGTGCACACTGCGCTGCTCAAGAACCGCGTTTTTGAGTCGCTCAACGCCGTGGTCGAGGACGCCGACATCGATGCACTTGATGAGGAAATCACACGCTCCGAGTCCACCAAGGCCAAAAACGAAGAGACAGCCGCGCCGGCTTCTCACGAGGATTCTCTCGTAAAGCCGCTCAAGGTCGTCGCCCCTTCGCAATCCGGCACCGCCACCGCGGGCAAATAACAGCCGCCACTTATCCTGCAACCCATTGAAAGGTCATGCAATGTACGACTTCGAATCTCAAATCGTCGACATCCCCGACTATCCCGAGCCCGGAGTCATCTTTAAAGACATCACGCCGCTCTTTGGCAATCCCGACGCGCTCAAAGCCATGACCGATGCCCTCGCCGAGCACTTTGCCGGCATGGGAATCACCAAGGTCGTGGGTCCCGAGGCCCGCGGCTTTATGGTTGGCGTACCGGTGGCTGTAGCCCTTGGCGCCGGCTTTGTTCCCGCACGTAAACCGGGCAAGCTGCCGCGCGAGACCGTAAGCCAGAGCTACGAGCTCGAGTACGGCACCGATTCAATTGAGATCCATGCCGACGCTATCAGCTCTAAAGATACCGTGTTGATTCTGGACGACTTGGTCGCGACGGGCGGAACCGTCGAGGCAACAGGTAAACTGGTGCGAGATATGGGCGCAAAGCTTGTCGGTTACGGTTGTATCCTTGAGCTTGCGTTTCTCAACCCGCGCGAGAAGCTCACGCCGTCTGATGACGATGTGGAGCTCTTTAGCCTGGTGACGGTGGACTAGCCGTTACCCTTAGTTACTGGAAAGGAAGCTACATGCGCACAGCAAACACGCACAAAAACATGGCACGCTGCGCTGCTACGGCAACCCTCGCTTGTGTTTTGGGCTTGGGCCTCGCGGCTCCTGCCTACGCCGATACCGCATCCGACCTTGCCGCTGCTCGTACTAAGCTCGAGCAGATCGGTACCCAAACCCAGCAAATTTATGGTGAGCTCGCCACGCAGACGCAGGCGCTCGATCAGACTGCCGGCGAGATCACGCAAAAGCAGCAGGAGATCGCCGATGGTCAGGCCAAGCTCTCGACCTATGTCGCCGGCGAGTACAAAACCGGCGGTCTGAGCCTGCTTCAGGTTCTGACGGGTGTCGATGACCTGAGCGATATGCTCAACCGTCTGTTCTACTACGGCAAAGTTTCCGATAAGCAGGCTCAGACCATTCAAGAGGTCAAGGAACTTAAGCAGCAGCTCACCGATAAGCAGTCCGAGCAGGAAAAGAACGTCGCCGCCACGCAAAAGAAGGTCGACGAGCTTAACGCCCAGCAGGCTGAAGCCCAGAACGTCGTAAACTCCCTGGATTCGCAGCTGCAGGCCGAGCTTGCCGCAGAGGCCGAGGCCAACGCCGCGCTGCAAGCCGGCATCAACGCCAGCACCGCCGAGAAGGCCACGGTGAGCAACGAAACTGCCGGTACGACCGAGAACACCAACAACGGTGGCCAGACCAGCAATAACAACAACCAGGGCGGCAACACTCCGGCTCCTACCCCGGCACCTGCTCCGACGCCGCAGCCCTCCACGCCTGCTCCGGCTCCGACGCCTTCTGCCCCGAGCCAGTCCGTCGACGGCGGTTCTGTTGTCTCTCGTGCATACAGCAAGCTTGGTTGTGCTTATTCCTGGGGCGGAATTGGCCCGAACAGCTTCGACTGCTCTGGTTTTGTTAGCTATTGCCTCACTGGTCGCTATTGCCGCCTGGGCACCACGGGCACCTTTATGGGCTGGACGCGTGTGTCCGATCCGCAGCCCGGTGACGTTGTGGTCAACTCGTACCACACTGGCATTTACATCGGTGGTGGTCAGATGATTCATGCTTCCGACTACAACACGGGTGTTATCATCAGCTCCGTTGCCGCCGGCATGAACAATAACTACATCTTCGTACGCTACTAAGACATCTTACACAGCGTGTGAATGTGGACCTCGTGGCTTTAAGTCGCGAGGTCCATTCTTTTTTTCTCTCTCATCTTAGACGGCTATCTAGTATTCAAAACTAGATAGCCGTCCATTCGGTTTGCAAGAAGGCTATAATTGTTGATGAACAATTAGAAAGGAGCCTCTATGAGCTGCGCACTTATCTCCGATTCAAGCTGCAACCTCCGTGATTGGCAACCGACCGCGCCCCATACCACCTTTGCATTTGCGCCCCTCAAAATTCGAGTGGGGGAGCGTGAATTCGTCGATGACCTTTCGCTCGATGTTCATGAGCTCAACTGCGCTGTTATGGCGGAGACGAACGCTTCTTCGAGCGCTTGTCCCAGCGTAGGGGAGTGGGCCGAGCTCTTCAAATTGGCAGACAAGACCATCTGCATGCCGATCTCTGAGGGCGTGTCGGGCAGCTACAACGCAGCAGCCACGGCTCGCGATATGGTTCTTGCCGAGGAACCGGACCGACAGATTCATCTAGTCAATTCACGCGCAGCTGGCGGCAAAATGGACCTCATTTTCCTGCTGTTCGACCGCTATCTTGCAAGCAACCCGGATGTCTCATTCGAGGATGCTTGCGCATACTTCGATAGTCTTGAACAGAACAGCAAAATCCTCTTCAGTTTGTGCAATTACGAAAACCTCGCCAAAGCCGGACGTATCCCTAAGGCAGCCGGCGTCATTGCCAACAAGCTCAATATCCGCATTTTGGGCACGGCGAGCGAGGCCGGTAAAATCGAACTCGTCGGGCACACGCGTGGCGAAAAGAAGATGCTCAACAAGATCATCGACACCATGGAAGCCGAGGGTTTTACGGGCGGCGAGGTCATCATCGATCACGTTGAGAACGAAGCTGGAGCACAGGCGCTTACTGACCGCATAGTCGAGCATTGGCCCGGCTCCAAGACCATCATCATGCCCTGCAACGGCCTGGATTCCTATTACGCCGAGATGCACGGCCTCATCATCGGCTACGGCATGGGCGTAGCTTCGGGCAAATAAAGTCCAACCAAGCAAAAATACGGGCGGGACAAAGCGACAGATGGCTCTTTGTCCCGCCCGTATTATACGCCGGCTAGCTATTAAACCCGTTGAACTTGAGATAGCTCATCAAGTAAGCCTTCGAAACAAAGGATGAAACCGCGCTGCGCACAAGCAGCGACTCACGCGTTACCTGATGCGCCGTATCGGGAACCGGCGTCTGCTCGACGGAAAACGCCGAACGAATCGATGCCTCAAGCTGATCGACCACATAATCAAAGGCCGTCGGGGCATCGTAGCTCAAACGCTGAATGTTAAAGAGTGCCTGCACCGCAGCAATAGGTAGCACCTGTTTAAAGATGCAGATAGCGATCAGGCGGGCAATCTGCTCGCGGCCATATTGCTTTTTGACCGGAGCAGGCACCAGGCCGACCTTCACGTAGTTATTAATCATCGATGGCGTAATGACAGGCTGCTCAACGCAAATGGACAGCGGCTCCATCCACAGCGCAACATACTCAATAACCTGGTCGCGGTAGAGCGTCACATTGGGCAGCTGGTTATAGCGCGGCAGACTCAACGTATTGAGTTTGCGCACGATATCGGACAGAATAAATGCATCGGGCAACACAGTAGGCTGAATATCCTCAGGCTTAATGCTGACCGACGAATCAGACATCGGAATAACGTGTTTAACGTGGTTCATAAAGGTCCTCCGTTCATTTTCTACATTGTATTCTACGTTATCTAGTTTTGCATACCACATAGCAGGCAAGAAAATTGGTGGGACAACGCACTGATGCATCATCCCACCATTTAGTTAATTGATAACAACCTTACATAAGATATATTATCGTACTTATCTACGGAGAAATGCGTATGCGCTGGTTGCCGCTATGGCTCCGTCAGAAACCGCGGTCACAACCTGGCGCAAACGCTTGGAACGGATATCGCCAGCGGCAAATAGACCTGGCGTGCGGGTCGCCATGGATTCATCAGTCAGAATGCCGCCATCAGGCGCCAGATCGACTAGATGCTCGACAAGTTCGGTATGGGGTTGCGTCCCGGTATAGACAAAGATGCCGAAAGAGCCGGGCTCAAATGACTCGGTATGAATTTCCCCGGATGAATTGTCCTTAAAGGCGATCGTCGTTGGCATGGCTTCGCCCGAGAGCTCCACAATACTAGTTTGGTACCTAACTGTAATATTGTCCTTTTCGAGCACCTTCTGAACAACACCATCAGGCGCACGAAACTGGTCGCGACGCAGCACGATGGTCACGCTGCTGGCGATTTCAGACAAGAACAGAGCTTCCTCGCAAGCAGCATTGCCGCCGCCGATGACAAAGACCTGCTTGCCACGAAAGAACATGCCATCGCACGTCGCGCAATACGAAACGCCGCGACCGCGATACGTATCCTCGCCAACAAAACCAGCAGATCGCGGCGTGGCACCCATGCAAGCGATAACGCTCGAGGCCAGCGTATCGCCCATATCGTGATGCACCGTAAACAGCGCTGTATCGGCATCGTAATCGATACCCGTAACCATGCTCCATGCAACCTGTGCTCCCAGTCCCTCTGCATGTTGTTGGAACCGCTCACCAAGTTCAGCACCGCTCAGCAGCGGAATGCCCGGATAGTTCTCGACCTCATTGGTTGTGGCGATCTGCCCTCCCGACATGCCCTGTTCAATCACGGTCGTCGTTAGGTTGGAGCGCGCAGCGTAAATGGCGGCAGCATAGCCCGCGGGGCCGCCACCGATAATAGCAACATCGATCGGCTGATGGGTAGTCATGAAGAGACCTCCTGTCGAAAGATTGGCGTTCTTTGCGCTCATACCCAAATTTAGGCAAACGTGACACTCATGCACTACAATGATTCTTTGCGAAACAAAGATTAAGGGGAGTTATCGATGGATCAAACGCAGACGAGCGACGACGCTCCCCTGCTCACGCACAGCACTCCCCAATCGGAGCAAATGACCGTTTCACCTGCACAAAAACCCCTAGTAACCATTGTGCACGCATCGGTTGGATCGGGCCACAAAGCCGCCGCCAACGCGATTGCACAAGCATTTGACCTTATCCGCGGCACCAAGGGAATCCCTGAGGATATTGAAATTGAAGTGCTCGATATCCTTGATTTTGGACGTATTAAATTCGACGGCAATAAGACCGCGGCTTCTTTTACGGGAGCCACACGCCCCATTTACGACCTGACCTGGCGATATACGCTTACGGGACATCTTCTCTGGGGTGGCGGCACGGCATGGTCGCGAATTATGTTCCCCGCCTTCAACGAATATATTCGTCGCCGCAGGCCCATAGCCGTGGTCGCAACGCACATCACGGCGGCCAACGTCGCTGTGGGTGCCCGCGTCATCACGGGTATCGATTATCCGGTCATCTGCGTGCCGACCGATTACGAAGTCGAAGGCTTTTGGCCCCACAAGGACACCGACCTATTCTGCGTAGCCAACGAGTTTATGGCCGAAACGCTGCGCCCGCGCAAGGTTCCCGAGTCAAAGATCCGCATAACGGGCATCCCCATTCGTGCCGGTTTCGATTCAAATTACGATCGCGAGGAAGAGCTGAAAAAGTTCAATTTGCCGGCAGACAAGACGGTCGTGCTGGTTATGGCTGGCGCCAGTCTGCCGCAGCCTTACGTGCGTTTTCGTGCCGCGATGGACCACACGCTCCCCTTCTTACGCAGCTTTGAAGACATGCACTTTGTCTTTTTACCGGGCAAGGATAAGGAATACGCCACCCGACTCAAGACGCTCTTCGACGCCATGAAACTCGACAACGTCACGGTTCTGGACTACGTGGACGACATGGCGGCCCTCATGCACGGCTGCGACCTGGCAATCCTCAAATCGGGCGGACTCACCGTCACCGAATGCCTGTGCGCGCATCTGCCGATGATCCTGCTGGGCAAATCATATGGCCAGGAAAAGGCCAACACAACGATGCTCACCGGCATGGGCGCCAGCATGCGCGTCACCACCGCACGAGAACTCATCGTAACCCTGCGCCATCTGCACGATCATCCCGAATCACTCAAAGCCCTACTCATCAATGGCGAAGTACTACGCCGCCCCCACGCAGCCGAAGACATAGCCATCGCCACCATGGAGCTCGTAGGCAAACCCCAAAAGCGCAAACGAGCCTTCTGCCGCTTCTACTGGGGAGGAAAACCCGCGCATATCCGCTAGCGTCTTAATGTTCGCTTGCCTGTGGGGGCCTATATATCATCCCGTGCTCAAACATTCTCGCTACGCTGCGAAACTGCGCGCGGGACGATATATAGGCCCCCACAGGCAAGCTGCGTTTACGTACTAGCAGCTAAACTAGATTCCCCTCCAGTAAAACCAACAAAGGCGAGACCGGAAAAGATAAATACAGTTAGCCCACGCGACAAAGAGACTATTCCTTTGTCGCGTGGGCTAACTAGAATGTAAATATTTTTTCAAGCATGTAGCCGCCCGCCCGCCTCTCTCACATATCGTTCCACGCGCAGTTTCGCAGCGAGCGAAGCGACGCGAGAATGTTTGAGCATGGAATGATATAGGTAAGCCCCGGGCGGGAGGGATACGAGTACCCCTAGGC
>URFE01000076.1:0-9687 GCA_900546965.1 uncultured Collinsella sp. | reverse complement strand
GTAGCGGGTGGTTTAAAGCTGGCCGCTGCGCGGCCAGCAGACTAAAGTCTTGAAAAAGAAGGCCTCCGAACCAGAAGGTTCGGAGGCCTTTATTCCTGCCACTTTGCTGGTAACACAGTTCAGCGGCGATGCCGAAACGATCGACAATCCTCTTTGACGCTTGTTTAGCGAAATGGGAAGCGCATGACAGCCATCCAGCGAGCCCTGGGGTATCCGGGCAGAAAGGGCCTGTTGGCGAAATGGATCGACCGCTACATCCGCTGGGGCAAAAGATCACTTGTCCAGCGGCTCCATGATTTCTAATATGATTCCATCTGGATCCCGAAAGTAGAAGGCTTTGCTCCGGCCAAAGCCATCCTGCCGAAAATCAAATTCCTGGGGAGCGGAGAAACACTCCACGCCCTGCTCCGCCAGTTTTTGATAGACCGCATCTGCATCCTCTGCATAGAAGCAAAGTTCTGATATGGAAGTTGTGAAAAGATCCATGGGCTTGCGGTGAATTTCATCCTCCACAAACTGGATCAGTTCCACCGGCGGTATATGCAGCTGATCCGAGCCGTTCAGATAAGCAACCCGTGCCTTGCAGTTTTCTCGCCGGAACATTGCCTCCGTCTCTTTTCCCTCCATCAGGAGCTCCCCCTGATACTGAAGGCCCAGCACATCCCGATAAAACGCCACGGAACGGTCCAGGTCACTGACCGTCAATCCCACATGGTAGATCTGTCCAATCATAAGTTCCTCCTCGTTAGTTGTTTTCTGCTGGTTCAATGAAGGCATGGAACAGAAAGGCAAGCCCAATTGTTAAGATAATGTGGCAGATTCCGGCAAGCCCTCCGATTATGTGATCCATAAAACTACCCATCGGAACTGCTTCGGTAAGAATAACGAAAGCACCAGGTCAAATGCCCCTATGGGTACCAAGAAGCTCAACTGGTTATTAAATGGGTACCGAACGTCAATGTAATCTTTGCTGAATTTAAACTTAATATCAAGGCTAGCTACGCGAATAATTGCTCATAAAGGGACACCCCTGAAAAATTGATGCCCCGATATCCAGCGTTGTCTGAGCTCACAGCAACCATGAGCTCAGACGACTTGCTGCAGAAAACCGATACGATACAAAAAAGAGAAGTGCCCCGTGATACCACAGGGCACTTTTAACAACTAATGCTCTTTTAAACGGAATTATTCCCACTCGGTTTCGAAACTTGAATTTTTTTGAAGTTTCGAAACCGAGTGGGAATATGCGCAAAGACGCGTCGGAGGGGTAAGCCCCAGCCACGTCATGTCGGCAGCGATGAAGGGCGCGTCCGCGCGTTCTACAATGCGGGCACCAGAGATGAAAACACAGTCTACATCGGGTAGTCGTGGGCGTGCGGGAGTCCGCATCAGTAACCTGCCTCCTTGGTTGTCCCTTCTCTGCATGGTCGTCTACATAAAGGAGGAACCAGCCATGCAGATCAGCGTGTCGTCCACCCTGACCGTATATCAGGACGGCCAATTCTGGGTCGGGCTGGCGGAGCATGTCGGGGGCGGAAGGTACGGCGTCGCCCGCATCGTCTTCGGCGCGGAGCCGTCCGATGAGGAGATTCTGCAATTCGTTGTCGGCAAATGGGAGAAGCTCTCGTTCTTCGGTGGCAAGCCGGCTGAGGCAAGCAAGCCCGCGAAGAACCCCAAGCGGCGCGCCCGCGAGGCGGCGAAAGCACTTAAGTAGCCGGCGATGAGCACCAGAGGTTCAAATGCTGGTACTACGACCAGGCGATTCAGGATGGCAACGAGAATAGAATGAAGGCGCTGATCCCCGACGATTTGCCGGAAGAGATCAAAGATACCTACGTAACGCCCACGCTCAATAATGCCGTCCGATGCTCAAGGGACCTTGCTCTATGGCGACGCCGAAACAGCATCAGGCGGTACTCGACGGTATCAAAACGCAAGCTCAGAAGCCAGTTCCCGTTATTCCCATAGGCATAAGCGCATCTGTTCGCGATTGCCTATCGATACTCTGCCTCGAGCACGGCAGACACCGCATCGAGGAACTCCCGCACATGGTCTGCGGGCTGCAGCGAATGAAGCAGTCCGTAAGACACGAGACAGTTCCAATCGGTAGGGACGGTTTTGAGCATGGGGTGGACGTTGGCCCACAACGGCAACGTCGCAAGCGCGAGGTCCTCGTTCGCGCCGCGATTGAACACCTCCGCCCGATATTGCGGGAAGTCTACGAGCGCGATTTGAGGATGATGCAAGAGTATCTCGTCGCGCACGCGGTCGATTTCGGCGTTCCAGCCCCGGCGTATAAGCATAAGACTGTGATTGTGGAGGTCGTCGAATGTGACGATGTCGCGTTTGGCGAGTTCGCTGTCGACGGGAACGGCGCACCAGAGCGGCTCGCGCGAAAGCTCGAGGCCCAGGCACCCGCGCTCTTTAAGAAAGGCATCGTCGAAAATCCCCACCACGATATCCATGTCTTGCCCGAGGTTCGCCAAACCGCGCGCCGCCGAGGGTGTGTTTTCAAACGTGACCACCTGAAGGCTCATGCCAGGGCAACGTTCCTTCACCTTCGGCCACAGCTTCGTGAGCGGCGTGCTGGGCGTCATGAGCGACACTCCCACGCGGATGATGCGCTTCTCTCCGCGCTCGGCGACGCGGGCGCGCGCGATTGATTCTTGAGAGTACTGCACGATATGGTGGGCGTCGGCGAGCAGCGACCTGCCTGCTCGCGTAAGTGAAAGCCCCTGATGCGATCGGTGGAACAGCGTAAGGCCTAGCCGCGACTCCAGCAGGTTCATCTGCTTGATGACGGCCGTGGGCGTGATGAAGGACTCTTGCGCCGCCTTGGAGAAACTGCCCGCCTCCGCCACGCGGATGAAAGTGTCAAGCTGTGGGTTGTACATCGATCCTCCTGTCACGCATTATGTGCCGTATATACCCCATGGTTATATCCATCATTCCAACGTGAACTTCTCGCACGTCAGTAAACGCCGTAGCCTTGTATTCGAAAAGTCACCATTAAGGAGGAGACCATGGAGTATCTGAAGCTCAACAACGACGTAGAGATGCCCATCGAAGGTTTGGGCACCTTCCTCATGACCCCGGCCGAGGCCGAGGCGGCCGCAACCGCCGCGCTCGCGGCTGGCTACGAGCACATCGACACCGCCAACGCCTACATGAACGAGCGCGCCGTGGGCCGTGCCATCGCCAAGAGCGGCATCGCGCGCGACAAAATCTTCGTCTCCACCAAGCTCTGGCCGAGTGTCTACGACGCGGACATGCCGGCGGTGGACGCCACGCTCCAGCGCCTGGGGCTCGACTACGTCGACATGCTCATCCTGCACCAGCCGGTAGGCGACTACCTGGCCGCGTGGCGCACGATGGAGGAGGCGTACCGCGCGGGCAAGGTGCGCGCCCTCGGCCTCTCCAACTTCCCGCAAGACAAGATCGCCGAGGTCATCGAGGTCGCCGACATCAGGCCGCAGCTCGTGACCGTTGAGCGCCACCCCTACCACGCCCAGCGCGACCTGCGCGCCTACCTCGCGCCGTACGGCACGGTGATCGAGGCGTGGTACCCGCTCGGCCACGGCGACAAAGGTCTTCTGGAAGAGCCCGTCTTCGTCGCTCTCGCCGAGAAGTACGGCAAGACCCCGGCCCAGGTGATCCTGCGCTGGCACGTGCAGATGGGCACCTCCATCATCCCCGGCTCCAAGAACCCCGCCCACATCGCCGACAACGCGAACATCTTCGACTTCTCCCTCACCGAAGACGAGATGGCCGAGATTGCCAAGCTCGACGGGACCATGACCTACTACACCGCCACTGAGGAAGCACTCGCGGGCTACCTGGCCATACGCCCCGATTTCGACTCGCAGGAGTAGCGCTCAGACGATAACGGACCAACCAAGCCGCCGCCGAGGACCAGTCGACTGTCGAGGACGAGCCCGCCGCAGTGCCCGCTGCAGACGGCAACGTCCTCGTGGCCTACTACTCGGCACAGGGCCACACCGCTGTCGTAGCTCAGACCATTGCCGACGAGCTCGGCGCCGATCTCTTTGACGTGACGCCTAGAACCCGCGGGTTATAACCCCGTGCGCACCCCAGCGTTATAGAACCCTCACCAACGGAAACTTCCGCCGGCGCGGCGCCCCTCGTATGGTGGATACGTCAAGTTGCGAGGAAGGAAGGTACCATGGACTACATCACCTTGAACAACGGCGTCAGGATGCCGCAGCTCGGCTTCGGCGTGTACCAGATCCCAGACGTCGCGGAATGCCAGCGCGCCGTGGAGGACGCGCTCTCGGTCGGCTACCGGCTGCTCGACACGGCCGCGAGCTACGGCAACGAGGAGGCGGTCGGGACCGCCATTCGTGCGAGCGGCCTGCCGCGCGACGAGGTGTTCGTGACGACCAAGCTGTGGATGTCGGATGCGAGCTACGAGGGGGCCAAGCGCGGCTTCGACGCGTCGCTCAAGCGGCTGGGGCTCGACTACGTCGACCTCTACCTCATCCATCAGCCGTTCGGCGACGTCTTCGGCGCGTGGCGCGCCATGGAGGAGCTCTACGAGCAGGGCGTTATCCGCGCCATAGGCACAGCTAACTTCTACCCCGATCACCTCGCAAACCTCATCTCGTTCAACCGCATCGCCCCCGCCGTGAACCAAGTCGAGTGCAACGTGTTCTTCCAGCAGCGCGACGCACAGGAGTATATAGCCGGCAAGGAGGTAGCCATGGAGGGCTGGGCACCCTTTGCGGAGGGCAGAAACGACCTCTTCCGCAACGAGGTCCTCGCTCGCATCGGCGAAGCGCACGGCAAGACGGTCGCCCAGGTCGTGTTGCGCTGGCTGCTGCAGCGCGGTGTGGTCTGCATCCCTAAGAGCACGCACCGCGATCGCATGGAGCAGAACTTCGACGTCTTCGACTTCGCGCTGGGCGACGACGAGATGGTCGCCATCGCCGCGCTCGACACCGGGCGCAGCGCGTTCTTCGACCACCACGACCCCGCCACCATCGAATGGATGTCCGGGCTCGTACGCAACGTGTAGACGAGCGGTCAGACCGCACTGATAACTTACTAGGAGGAATTGCCATGAACTCATTCACGTACGACTACCCGGTCAGGAACTACTTCGACGAGGGGGCCATGGACCAGGCACTCGACGCCGAGATGGTTGCCATGGGCAAGACAGTGATGCTCGCCTACGGCGGAGGCTCGGTCAAGCGAACCGGCGTCTACGGCCACGTGGTCGATAAGCTCACGAGCGCGGGCAAGCGCGTGGTGGACTTCGGCGGCATCATGCCCAACCCGACCTACGAGAAGTGCCAGGAAGGCGCCGCGCTCGCACGCGAGGAGCAGGTCGACTTCATTCTCGCCGTCGGCGGCGGGTCGGTCTTCGACTGCTGCAAGGTGGTCTCCGCGCAGGCGATGCTTGACGAGGACATCGAGACGTTCGAGCACGCCGACGGCAAGATGCCGAGCTCGTTCATCCCCATGGGCTGTATCGTGGCGCTCTCCGGCACGGGCGCCGAGCAGAACAACGGCGCCGTCATCACCAACGAGGAGACGCACGTGAAGGGTGCCTTCTTCGGCGCGCTGCCCTCGTGGGCGGCGCTTGACCCAGCGCTCACGCTCACCGTACCGCACGCGCAGTTCATGAGCGGCGCGTTCGACACGCTCTCGCACTGCATGGAGAGCTATTTCGGAAGCCCGCGCGGGCGCAATGTCACCGATGACATCAACCTCGCCATCCAGCGTAACGTCATCCGCAACATGCGCGTCATCGCGGACGACGACCAGAACCTCGATGCCCGAAGCGAGCTCGTATACGACTCCGCCATGGCCGAGAACGGCGTGCTCAAGATCGGCAAGTCAACGGACTTCCAGGCGCACATGATCCAGCACCAGTACGGCGCGTACACCCACACCAACCACGGAATGGGCCTCGCGGTCATCCACCCTGCGCTCTACCGCCACCTGGCCCCCGAGGCGCCCACGCAGTTCGCCCGCTGGGCGCGCGAGGCGTGGGGCGTCGACGCCAAGGGCAAAGACGACCTTACGGTGGCGCTCGAGGGCATCGACTGCCTACAGACGTTCATCGGCGAGATGGGGCTTCCCACGAGCTTCGACGAGATGGGCTCCGACGCGTCCGACGAGACGCTGCACAAGGTTGCGGACACCTGCGTGCTCACCGGCGGCTGCGCCAAGAAACTGGAGCGCAGCGAGGTGTTCCAGATTCTGACCGAGTGCCTCTAGATCGGCGGTGGATCCCGATCCGCCCGCGCCGAAGGAAACAGGAAGGCTCCTCGTTTTTTACGAGGGGCCTTCTGAGTTTTTGCCCGATTGTGAAACCATGTGACTTGCAGGTGCGACGGTTCCGAAACGTCCCCATCGGTCGCCATCGGACCGTACGAAACCGTATGAAATACAAGAACAAGTGTTCTATTACTGTTCCCGCTCAGTGACTAATCCAATCCGAGTATTGTCGATGCGTGTCGCGTCGTACCGCCCGAGAGCTGATTCGTGCGCAATTTGAGCGAATCAGGCCCTTGATTCGCGGTTTCGGGAATGACTCAATTGATTCGCAAAACCGCAGGTCGCTCCTTTAATCACTCCCTGGTTTCCGCCGGGGTTCGTAGCGGGCGGCGTGAAAAGGGGTGATTCAAAGGGTCGGAGAGATGCGTCTTTGCCAAGACAATAAGGTTAGCCTTAACTTACTTCATGATTCGTGTGTTATGGTTAGATGGCTCTAACTTTTTGGGGGCGATAGCCATGCACGAACGCAAGGACTTCTGGGACAAGAATGCCGGTCGGTACGACCGTTTCATGCGAAACGACCGGGCGGCGTATGAGAAGATGTATGAGCTGATCAGGCCGGTGGTGAAAGCAAAAACCGTGCTGGAAGTCGCCACCGGCACGGGGCTTATCGCAAAGAGCATCGTGAATGTGGCGGCGCACATCGAGGCTACGGACGCTTCTGCAAAGATGATCCTTGAAGCAAAACGGGACAATCAATCCGCAAAGCTGCACTTTTCCGTACAAGATATGTTCCGCCTGCCCTATGCACAGAAGTCCTTCGAAGTGGTGATCGCGTCCAACTCGCTTCACATAGTGCCGCATCCGGAAAAGGCCCTGCAAGAAATCAGGCGGGTGCTGAAGGACGACGGCGTGCTCATCGCGCCAACCTTCACCCACGCGGGGAACTCGGTTCCCGGCAAGGCAAAAGCCTTTTTCATGAGTATGGCGGGATTCCCCCTCCATAGCAGATGGACAAGCGAGGAATACCTGTGTTTCCTGCGTCAAAACGGCTGGTCGGTGTAGAAAAGCGCGGTGCTGAAGGCCTCGTTCCCGTTGACCTATGCGGAATGCACGAAATCGGAGGGGCCAGATGTCGTTCTTTGAAAACACCCGCAAGCCCGTGGGCCTCGGCGGAAAACTTATGGTTGCCATGATGAATCTGGGCCACAGCCCTGTGGCGCGGTGGGGACTTCGATTTCTACGACTTGCGCCAAATGCCAAGGTGCTGGATTGCGGCTGTGCTGGCGGCAATTACGACAGTTTTTATTCACTGAGGAAGGAACCTATGAAATGTAAAATCGAGAAAAACACCGTGCAGGAGACGCTGATCCTCCCGCTGTATTCCCGGAAGCTGTGCACCGAACTGTACCCGAACCTTTACCGGGACGAAACGGCGGTGCGTCTGATCGACCAGATCGACTACGACTTTTCAGAGGCAGAGAAAAATTCCCGCAGCCTGATGCAGCGGTTCGGTGCGCTGGAGGTGGCCATGCGGCAGAATGACCTTGCCTTTGAGGTGCGGGCGTACCTGAAAAACCACCCCTGTGCGGCAGTGGTCAATCTGGGCTGCGGGCTGGACAACACCGGCAGAGCCTGTGACAACGGCAGATGCAAGATCTACAATCTGGACTTCCCGGATGTGATTGCCTTGCGGCAGCAGCTTCTGCCCGCCGGGGAGCGGGAACAAAATATCCCCTGCGACCTGAAAGACCCCGCATGGTTTGACAAGATCGATGCCTCCGGCGGGGCGGTGTTTTTTGCCTCCGGGGTGTTCTATTACTTCCTGACGGAGCAGGTCAAGGCGCTGGTGCAGGGGATGGCAGATGCTTTCCCCGGCGGCGTGTTGGTATTTGACGCCGCCAACCGCACGGCGGTAAAGATGATCGCCAAAACGTGGCTCAGGACGGCGAAAATCAAGGATGTGGGAGCATATTTCGCGGTTTCGGATGCGAAAAGCGAGCTTTCCCCATGGGACAGCCGTTTGCAAGTATCCAGCAGGGGCTATATGATGGGCTACAACGACCTGAAAGACCCTTCCGTCAGCGGCTTTTTCCGATTTCTCGCCAAGGTCGGGGACAACGGGATGAAAATGCAGATCGTGAAGATCGGATTTGGAGACAGACAATGAAGTATGCAGGGATGCCCATGGGGATGTGGGTGTTGTCTGCGGCCCGTGCGGACACGATCACGCGGTATTTATTCTGCCGTTCCATGACCTGCGGCCTCCTGAATTGCACTGCGCATCATAGAAGTGACCTCATCAATGGAATAGCCCTCACTCCCGTGCAGACGATCTTCTTCCACGGCAAGCAGTTCCTCACGGAGCTTCAGCATTTTTCCCGGCGGTTGTAGGTGTCAATGTCCATGACAACAAGGTCGCCTTCGCCGTTTTTGGTAAGAAAAACCGGTTCAGCGGTCTTTCGGCACAAATCGGCGATCTCGTTGTAATTCTGGCGGATGGGTGCGGACGGATGAATATTCATAGCTGGCATAATAGCACCTCCCGGATTCCGATAGATGATAGTAAGATTCTGATTATATTAGAATCAAATTTTACAACGAAATCAATAGAGGCAGAAAATTTAGCAGAGAGACAACAAAGCAGTTCAGCCGGATAAAACAATCGACTGAACTGCTTTGTTTTGTGAAATCACATTTGGATCAGAGGTCGGTCTCCGGGCAGACGATCGCAGTCATCTGATCGAATACGTCTTCCATCTGTCGTACCAGCGTGAACTGGGTGCGGGCACGGTCGAGGTTGTGGTTCGGGCGGGCAATACGGAAATAATGGTCGCCCTCCAGATAGTCGGTCAGGAAACGGATGCCGCATTCCAGTGTCATGAGCTTCGCACCCCAGGCAAGACTCTTTTTTTCAGCTGTGTGCATGGTGGAGCCAGCAGCGGAAAGATAGCCTTTGGCAAACACTTCATACAGATGCAGGTCAAAGTGGACTTTGCTCTGGTCGGGTTCATCCTCGGCGCAGTCGTTGGCACCGGTGCGGATGGAATCACCAAAATCATAAGCCGACAGACCCGGCATCACGGTGTCGAGGTCAATGACACAGATGCCTTTGCCGGTGGCTTCATCGAGCAGAACGTTGTTGATTTTGGTATCATTATGGGTGACACGCAGCGGGATCTCGCCAGCGGCCAGCTGATCCAGCAGAACGTGGCAGTCCTTTTCCCGTGCACGGATAAATGCAATCTCCGGTGCAATGGTTTTGGCTCGACCCAGTGCATCGGCAGCCAGGGCCTTTTCAAAATTGGCGTAGCGGTTGGCGGTGTCGTGGAACCGGGCAATGGTCTCGTGGAGGGTGGAGGCAGGGTAGTCTGCCAGCTGGTTCTGGAACTTGCCCAGAGTCTCGGCTACGGTGCGGAAACTGTCTCTTATACACATCTGACG
>URFE01000075.1:0-9726 GCA_900546965.1 uncultured Collinsella sp. | reverse complement strand
TGCAATCGCAAGAAGATGATGGGGCGGAATGTCAATCCTGGTCTAACAGAGCCTTCTTTTTTGGGCCCATCGCAGAGGGATTCGAACCCGCCAGCACATCTATCGCAAGGTCCGTGGCCAAATAATGGCAAAAATGAGTACTGCTGCTTTGTTTGCAACATATAAAAAGATAGTATTTGCTTAAGTTACACAACATATGTCCATTATAAGGACTAATAGTCGGATCAAAATCGTGCATTCATCGCCATTTCGACTTGCCATCTGGCCTTATTAGTCCAAAATTGCTGCTATCAAATCGGTAGCAGTACTCATATTTGATGTTTTTTGACCAGCAGGTCTCCCTGCCTTAGCAAATCTAAGGCAAAACGGGTTCCAGACCGCTGAATCATGCCGCATAGGGCACGTCCGCAGTCCGGAACCCGGTCAAAATTGAGTTATTGCGCTGTGTTAGCCCAAGACACCCGACAGGATCTCGATCAGGCTGTCCACGTCGGCCTCCTCGCAGACGAGCGGCGGCAAGAAACGCAGCGTATGGGCACCTGTAGCGTTGATCACGGCACCGGCGGCCAGCGCGCGGGCAACAACATCATGTGCGTCGCCCGCGGCATCATCCAAATCACAGCCGAGCATCAAGCCGCGGCCACGTACCTCGGTCACGTGCGGCAGCTTGGCGAGCTTTGCCTCCATATAGGCGCCCACCTTGGCAGCATGCTCGGCATAATCGCCACGCACAAGCGCGGAGAGCGTCGCGGCACACGCCGCGATGGCCAAGCAGCTACCGCCAAAGGTCGAGCCGTGGTCGCCCGGCTTAAACACGTCGGCAATCTCCTTCTTTGCCATGACGGCACCCATGGGCACGCCATCGGCAATGCCCTTGGCAAGGCTCATGATGTCGGGCTCCACGCCATAGGTTTGGAATGCAAACGGCTTGCCGGAGCGGAAGATGCCGCACTGGACCTCGTCGGCGATAAGCACGGCACCCACCTCGTGCGCCAAGCCGCGCGCCGTAGCCATAAACTCCTCGGTCATGGGATGCACACCGCTCTCGCCCTGGATCGGCTCGAGCATCACGGCACAAATCTCGCTCCCCAGCTGCTTAAAGATCGCACGCAGCTCGTCCACATCGTTGGGCGTGCAGGCCACAAAGCCACCCGGCAGCGGGCGGAAGCTGTCCTGCAGCCAATCCTGCATGGTGGCGGCAATGGTCTCGAGCGTACGGCCGTGGAAGCCGCCGCGCATGCACACGATGGTGTTGCCGCCATTACCGGCACGCTTGGCGTACAGGCGCGCGAGCTTCATCGAGCCCTCGTTGGCCTCGGCGCCAGAGTTGGCAAAGAAGGTCTCCCAAACCTGCTCATCCGCAGCCGGGGCACCAAGAGCAGCTGCCGTGGTCTCATCGCCGGCGACAACGGCATCGGCAAGCACGCGCGCACCATCTACGTCGTCGTTAGCAAGCTTGGACAGCAGCGCCGCGACCTGTCCGCGCTGCTCGATGTAGAAGTAATTGGAGACATGCATGAGCTTTTTGGTCTGTGCCTCGAGCGCCGAGAGCACAGCCGGGTCGCCATGACCTAGGCCGCACACGCCGATGCCGGCAAGAAAGTCGAGGTACTCACGGCCATCGTCGCCGGTGAGCTTCATGCCGTGACCCTCGACAAACTCGACCGGAGAGCGGCCAAAGGTATGCATAACGTAATGGGATTCAAGCGATTGCTGAGCTGCAAGTGACATGGGATGCCTTTCGTTGGGCGCCAGACGGCGCGGGGCTATGGGTGCAGGAATGGGGCGGCTGCGGGTCAGCTAGACCGTCTGAAGCTTCTCGACCTCGTCAAGGTTTTCGGTCAGACGCGCAGCAAACGTCGAAAGCGGATGCGGATGCGTATCGAACTCGTAAGCCGTCTCGGTGGAATGGATCACGGTGCCGACGCCGGCATCGGTCAGCAGCTCCAGGAGCAGCGAATGCGGCGTAGTACCGTTAATGATGTGGGCACGAAATACGCCGCCGGTAAGCGCATCGACGGCCGCGCGCAGCTTGGGAATCATGCCCTTATCGACCTCGCCGCCGTAGAGCATTTCGTTAACCTCGTCGAGCGTTAGGCTGGAGATAAGCGAGTCCTTGTCGCTAAAGTCCTTGTACAGGCCATCGACATCGGTCAAAAAGATCGCCTTATGCGCGTGGAGCGCCGCGGCAACGGCACCGGCGGCGGTGTCGGCGTTGATGTTGAAGAAACCGCCGTCCTCCCCCGCCGCGACGGTAGCGATGACGGGGATGTACTCGCTATCGAGTAAGCGCTCGATATAGTCGGTGTTGACGTGCGTCACTTTGCCCACGCGACCGAGCTCGGGGTCGAGCGGCTCGGCGATGAGCGTGCCGGCATCGCTGCCCGACACGCCCACGGCCAGGTTGCCGTGGTGGTTGATGGCAGCAACCAGCTCCTGGTTAACCTTGCCGCCCAGCACCTCGCGCACGATATCCATAGTCGCCGGCGTGGTCACGCGCTGGCCGTTCTTAAACTCGACGGGAATATCGTAATGGCTCAGCGCCTCGTTGATAGCCTTGCCGCCGCCGTGCACGATGACGGGGCGCATACCGATGATCTTGAGCAAAACGATGTCGCTCATCACGTCGCGGCGCAGCTGCTCATCAACCATGGCGGCTCCGCCATATTTGATAACAACCGTCTTGCCGGTCAGGTTCTTAATCCACGGCAGCGCTTCGAACAGCAGCTGCGCGGTTGCTTCGTTGGATTCGCTCGAACGACAATCGCGTGCGAATTTCATAATCTGCCTCGTCTTTCGTATCGTTATCGCGCCGTGCTCCGCTGTCCGCAATCGCGGCAAGATGCGCAGCGTGCCCGGAATCTAGGAACGGTAGTCGCCGTTGATGGAGATGTACTCATGCGTGAGGTCGCAGGTCCACACGGTCGTTGCCGCGTCGCCTGCGCCCAGGTCGGCCGAGATCACGATCTCGGGCGCCTCGAAACGTCGTAGAGCCTCGTCCTCATCAAAGGGAACAGTCAGACCGTCGCGACAGACAGGCATGCCCATCATGTCGACGGAAACGTCTTCCTGATTAAACTTCACGCCGCACTTGCCAAGCGCCATAGCAACACGGCCCCAGTTGCAGTCGTGGCCGGCGATGCAGGTCTTAACGAGCGGCGAGTTGGCAACGGCACGGGCGGCGATATCGGCTTCCTCGTCGTTCACGGCGCCGGTAACGTTGACCGTAACAAGCTTGGATGCGCCCTCACCATCGGCGGCGATATTGCGCGCCAGGCTCTCGCACACCTCGTGCACGGCAAATGCCAACTCGTCAAAGGCATCGGAACCCTCGACGATAGGCTCGGCATCTGCGGCAGCGGCGCCGGAGGCAAGCATGATGCAGGTGTCGTTGGTCGAGGTGTCGGAATCGACCGTTACCTTGTTAAAGGTCTGCTTGACGGTGGAGAGCAACAGGGCGTGGAGCGCCGCCGGCTCGACGGGGGCATCGGTAGTGATGACCGCGATCATGGTGGCCATGTTGGGCATGATCATGCCCGAGCCCTTGCACATACCGCCCACCGTATAGGCATTGCCTGTGTGTCCCGCAGCCTCGCTGACGTAGGACACGGCGTACTCCTTGGAGTGCGTGTCGGTCGTCATGATGGCGCGAGCGGCATCGGCGCCACCGTGGGCGGAAAGTGCCTCGTAGGCAGCAGGAATGGCGGTCTCAAACGTGTCGATCGGCAGAATCTGGCCAATCACACCCGTGGAGGCAACCAGAATCTGCTGGGGTTCGCAGCCGATGACCTGCGATGCAATGCTGCACGTCTCGCGCGCGCATGCAAGGCCAGTCTCACCCGTGGCGGCGTTGGCATTGCCAGAGTTGACCGAAACGCCGGCGATGATACCGTAGCCCTTGTCGGCACCGCCCAGGTTGGCACGGCTCACTTGCACGGGCGCCGCGCAAAAGCGATTGGTGGTAAACACGCCGGCACCGGGACAGGGTTTATCGGGCACGACGAGCGCGTAATCCAGACGCTCGGGGTTCTTGCGGAACCCAGCGTGGATGCCCGCAGCTTTAAAACCAGCCGCAGCCGTAACGCCACCCTCGACGGCGCGAATCTTGATATCAAACAGCTCGGTATTCATCGTCTTCATGACTCCTTATGTCAAACAAAAAACGGACATCGGTTGGTGCGCCATGCCAGTCGTAATCATGAGACCAGCTTAAGAGTGGCGCCCCACTCGATGCCCGACTACCAAATCGTTAACAATCGAATGTGCTACACCGGGCACGCCACTGTGGGCAAGCCTCGTCGCTCGTCAAAACCAAAGACGATGTTGGCGCACTGGACCGCCTGGCCTGCTGCACCCTTGCACAGATTGTCGATGGCGCCCGTCGCCACCAGAACGCCCGCGCGCTTGTTGAGCGCGAGGCCAATCTGGGCGGCGTTGGTTCCGACGACCGAAGCCGTCTTGGGCTGCTGGCCGGCGTCGAGCACGCGCACAAAGGTGCGTCCAGCGTAGAACTGCTTGTAATAGTCGACAACGTCCTCAAGGGTCAAGGTATCGATAGCCTGCGGCGTAAGCGGCATCGTCACCGTGGAGAGCAGGCCGCGCTTGAGCGGTGCCAGATGCGGGGTGAAGACGACGCGATCGGTCAGGCCAAGGATTTGCTCAATCTCGGGCGTGTGGCGATGCTTGCCCACGCCGTAGGCCTCCAAGTTCTCGTCGGCGCTGCAAAAATGCGTACGAGCGTTGCAGGACTTGCCGGCACCCGTCACACCGCTGATGGCATCAACGATCACGGGGCCGCTCTGGGCAACCCAGCCAGCGCGCACGGCGGGCGCGGCGGCAAGGCTCGTTGCGGTGGGATAGCAACCGGCGCAGGCGACCAGCACGGACTTGCCGTCAGCATAATCGGATGCGGCGGTCTCCAAGTCCTGGCAGAACAGCTCGGGCAGGCCGAAAGCGCGGGTCTTGAGCAACTCGGGGCTCGTGTGCTCGACGGCATACCATGCCTCAAAGACAGACGCGTCGCTCAGACGGTAATCGGCCGAAAGATCGAAGCAGGACACGCCAGATGCAAGCAGTGCGGGCACCTGTGCCATGGCAGCCGTGTGCGGCACGGCCAAGAAGACGGCGTCGCAGGATTTAAGCTCGGGGGCGTCATGCGTGGTGAAAACCAGATCGCTCACGCCAGCAAAGCTCGGATACACCGCGGACAGCGGCTGGCCGGCATCGGCGTTGGACGTAATGGCAACAAGTTCAAACTTGGGATGACCGAGCACGAGGCGAATGAGCTCGGCTCCGGCATATCCAGCCGCGCCGACGATTCCAACCTTCAAAGACATATCAGACTCCTTGTCTGCGATTTATGCACCGATGCGCATTTCGCAGCGGCCGTTATGAAGTGGGTTGAAACTTTAGCACCAAAGGATGCATGAATACGTAAATGGCTTGCATATTCATGCATTGAAACATTCCCGACACATTCGCTTGAAGGAATTGACAAATGGAGCGGGCCCCGTATTGACCGGCGCTCCTAACGGCACCGGGCAATACGGGGCCCGCCCATGCGAAAACCAAGTTGTTAGGATGAGCCAGCCGACTAGAGCTCGACCGGCACCCATTCGTCGTGATTGCAGATAAAAGCCTCGGGATCCTCGACGCTAAAGAAGACGAGCGTGGGGTCGTTAGGCCCCTCATAGTGCTCGCCCAGGTGCTCTAGATGCTTCCACCCGGCTTCGCGCATTTCGTCTAAAGCCCGGTCATCCAAGCCGGCACGCCCGCGCAAGATGAGCCAACCATGGCCCGGCCACCAACTCGTGGCCTCAAAGCGCTGGTTTTGCAGCAGCTCCTGCCACACATCTTTGGTGCGCGCCGTCACAAACCACAGCTTGCCGTCCTGAATCTGTGCAAACGAGAACGGACGCACATGCGGCTGCCCGTCCACACTCGTCGCCAGATACCACGCCGGCACCGACGTCAGATACTCCAGCACCGTATTCAATCCGTCCACGTTTCCTCCTGTACTAGCTAGTTTGGGAGCCTGGTTTGTGCGAGCTAGAGCTCCTGGCGCTCCTCGCTGCCGTCGATATCACAGAAGCGCGCGGCAATATTGCGGACCGAAAAGAAAGCAAGGCGGCCGTCGTTGGCACTCTCGTGTTCCTCGCCAATGCCCACCATGTGCTTAAAACCCGCTTGACGCACCTTGTCGCTCGCAACTGCGTCGTCCTCAAGTGCGGCTTCGCCGGTCAATACGATCCAACATTCCCCCGGCTTCCAGCCCGAGAGCTCAAACTTGGGATTCGCGCTCAGCTCCGCCCACACATCTTTGTCGCGCGACGTACAAAACCACAGTTTACCGTCATCGACCATGGCAAACGAAAACGGCCTCACGCGAGGCTGATGCCCGTCGGCTACATCGGTCGTGGCCAGATACCACGCCGGAATGCGCCTGAGATACGAACAGGCGCGCTCAAGCTGAGCCGTGCGGTCGTTGTCGATCATAGGGACCCCTTTCTTGCGCTCGAATCGCGCCTAAACAAGTTGAAGGTTGATGACGATGACGCAGATGAGCAGCAACGCCGTCACCACCGCCGCCAACGCATCGCCGCGGCCAAACGTAAGTGCATGCAGACGCGTGCGTCCCTGTTCGCCGTGATAGCAACGCGCATCCATGGCGGCCGAAAGCGTCTCGGCATGGCGGAACACGCCGGTGAACAGCGGGATCGCCACACTGCCGAGCATGCGTACGCCACCGAGCGGACCGCCCGTCACGCGCGCACCGCGGCTTGCCTGTGCATCGGCCGTCTGCTTCATCTCAGTGGCAAACTGCGGCATAAAGCGTAGCGCGATACCCATGATCATGCCGAGCTCGTGCGCAGGAAGTCCCACACGCGCAAACGGCGCGAGCAGGCGCTCAAAGCCCGCGGTGAGGTCGAGCGTCGGCGTGGTGAGTGTAATGGCGCTCATACCGGCCATCATCAACGTCAGGCGGCACGCCATAAAGGCGGCAGAACGCAGTGAGCCCTCGCTTATCTGCAGAAAGCCGAGCTGCCACAGGATGCGCCCACTCTGATCGGTAAACAAGTTGAGCACCGCGACCACGACGACGATTGCCAGCAGCGGCGCCATCGACGACAGAACGCGACGAACCGGCACCCGAGACACGGCATAGGTCAGCACAACGAAAATTGCGACCGGGGCCAGTCCGCGGAAGCCACTGACCGTGAGCGTCGTGATCAGAAACACAAAGCCCAAGAGCAACTTGGTTCGCGGGTCCAGGCGGTGGATTGCACTATCGCCGGGATAGTAGCTGCCAAACGAAAACGCCTCCATCAGCAGCCCTCCTCTCGCGCGACCGTCTTGGATTTAGCAATGTCCGAGACGTTAGAAGAACCGCCCGAGCGACCGATTAGCAGGTCCACCAACTCGTCTGCCAGCGACTCAACCGTATAGAGCCCGCCGCGACGCAGCGGCACGCCCGCCTCCGTAAGCGCCAGCGCCATACGCTGGGCGGCGGGAACGCCCAAGCCGATCGACTTGAGCTCATCGGCATGCGCAAACACCTGCGCGGGGGTTCCCTCGGCAAACACCGCACCTTCGTTCATTACGACGATACGGTCGCAGCAATTGGCCAGGTCATCCATGCTGTGCGAAACCATGACAACGGTCAGGCCCTCGCGATGGAGTCGACCGATGAGCCCTAGGAAATCCCTGCGCGCAGCCGGATCGAGCCCCGCCATGGGTTCATCGAGCACCAGGACTTCGGGCTCCATGGCGAGCACGCCGGCGAATGCCACACGCCGTTGCTGACCGCCCGAAAGCTCAAAGGGACTCTTGTCGCCGACCGTGGAAAGGTCGAGGCCCACGCGCGAGAGCGATGACTCGACACGACGGTCGACTTCATCTTGCGGCAAGCCAAGGTTATGCGGACCAAACGCCACGTCCTGCGCCACGGTTTCGGCAAACAGCTGACGCTCAGGATATTGAAACACCACGCCGACCTTGGCCTTAACCGCGGCGGCGTCTTTCTTGTTTGACAGATCGAGCCCCAGCGCGCGAACGGATCCCTCCTGGGGGCGAATCAAACCGTTGAGATGCTGGACCAGCGTCGACTTACCCGAACCAGTATGACCTGCCAAGCCCAGGAACTCGCCGCGACGCACCGTCAGCGATACATCGCGCAGTGCCCACGGGCTGCTTGGGTCGTTTCCCCAGAGAGCCTGTTTGTTCGATTTGCCCGCAGTGGCCGAGCGCTTGTGCCAGCGGTGGCGCTCGCGCGGACTGAGCGAATAACTGTACGAAACATGGGATAGTTCGATGACGGGCTCCGACGCGTTGTCCTCGTTGTCTACCGGAACAGCGCCGTCAGCGATTTCCAACTGGGATGCGGAAGACTGTCCCGCGGTGTCTGCCCCACTTCGCTCGGCATAAGCCTGCGCAATCTCAGCGACCATATCCACCTCGCGCACCTGCGCATGAACAGGCACGCCCTTCGTACGAAGCGCCATGCCCAGACGACACGACTCCGGCATATCCAGGTTGAGCTGCGCAAGCTCATCCGCCCGCGTCAAAATTTCCTCGGGCGTACCGAGCATGGCAACGTGCCCCGCCCGAAACACCGCGACACGATCGGCCTCGGCGGCCTCTTCCATAAAGTGCGTAATCATCACGATGGTCATGCCGCGAGCGTGCAACGCGCGGCAAGCCTTCATGAGGCCCTTGCGTCCACGCGGATCGAGCATCGAGGAAGCCTCGTCCAATATGAGCACGCGCGGTTCCATGGCGAGCACGCCGGCAAGCGCCACGCGCTGCTTTTGGCCGCCCGAAAGCGCATGGGTCTCGTGGCGCTCAAAGCCCACCAGGCCCACGGCCTTCAGCGCCTCGCGCACGCGCTGCGCGATCTGGGCCGATTCGACCCCTAAGTTCTCGGGACCAAACGCAACGTCGTCCTCGACAAGCGTCGCCACAAGCTGGTCGTCGGGATTCTGGAACACCATGCCCGCAGCCGAACGGATGTCGTAGACCAGCTCGGGATCGGACGCGTCCATGCCGTTGACGCACACCGTTCCCGCATCGGGCTGCAGCAGCGCGTTCAGGTGCTTGGCAAACGTCGACTTGCCCGACCCGTTTCCGCCGAGGATGCAGAAAAACTCGCCATCCTCGATGTTCAGATCGATGCCATCGAGCGCTTTCGCAGCGCCGTCGTAGCTAAAGGAAACGCCCCGACACTCAATCATGCGCGACCTTTGACCTGGTCCTTCTTGGGCGTGATGAGATTAGAGACCGCCTTGTACACCGCCAGCGTCAACACCGAGTTGAGCACGGTCTTGATGAGGTTAAACGGTAAAACGGCGGGAAGCATGAGCGGCAGAATCACATCGGCCGAGCCATACCAGAACCAAACGCCAATGGTCAGATTCGCAACCATAGAAAGCGCCGTAGCGGCAATAACGCCCAGCGCCAGACCAATCACGGCGCCCTTGTAGGTGTGCATCTTTTGGTAGACGATCGCCGCGGGCAGAATATAGCCCAGCGTAGCCACCAGGTTCATAAGCGCACCGACCCAATCGCCCGTGGTAAGCGCATGGATAACGATCGCCATGGCGGCAACAGCGGTGCCGGCACCAGGGCCGTACGCAAACCCGCACACCATCGCCGGCACCAGCGACGGGTCGTAGGTCAAAAACGGCGCCGAAGGAAGGATAGGCAGCTGCACGTACATAAACAGGGCGC
>URFE01000074.1:0-9842 GCA_900546965.1 uncultured Collinsella sp. | reverse complement strand
GAGCGTCCGGCTGATAACCGGGAGGTCACAAGTTCGAATCTTGTCAGGTCCACCACTTTCTTTCGCAATAAACACCCCAGCGAGAGCCGAGTCGCCGCTGGGGTGTTTATTACTGTCTCCGTGGGGGTTTAGCTCAGCTGGGAGAGCGCGGGCTTTGCAAGCCTGAGGTCAGGGGTTCGATCCCCCTAACCTCCACCATGATGGACCTGTAGCTCAGTTGGTTAGAGCGTCCGGCTGATAACCGGGAGGTCACAAGTTCGAATCTTGTCAGGTCCACCATCAAAACCGTGAAGAGCCCTGGGGCGTTGCCTCGGGGCTTTTTTCTTGTCTGCGATAAATCTCATTTTGGTTTTGTGTGCTGCGCGAAAGTTTGGGTAGTATAGCTATTCAACGCGGCGGGCCGCCGCGTGTTAACCGCTACGTACCGGAGGTGTTCCATGGTTCGTGTCGACATAGAGACCATCGTCATGGCCGCCGGTCCCGTGCCATCGCTTATTGTGCTTCGCGAGCGCTGCAGCAAGTCGGATTCCCCCGCGCCGCTGCGGTCCCTCTCCATCCAGACCGGCTCGTTTGAGGCTGCGGCAATCAGCCGCGGCATCGACAGCGGACGCGCCGAGCGCCCGATTACCCATGACCTGCTGCTCGATACTGTTGGCGCCCTGGGTGCCAAGCTCGAGCGCGTCGAAATCGTCCGCGCCGAGCCGCCCGTGTTCTACGCGACGGTTGTCGTGTTGGCCGATGGCAACGAGCATCGGATCGATGCGCGTCCGAGCGACGCCATCGCCCTTGCCGTACGCAGCAATGCCCCCATGTTCGTTGAAGACGACATCATGAATCGCTTGGGCACCGTATCGCCGCACGCCGAGGAAGTCGACGACGAGCAAGAGTTCGAAAAGTTCGACGAGTTCGTCCATACGCTCTCCCCCGATGACTTTTAAATGCTCGACAAACACGCGACGGAGTGCGCGCTCATGAGTGCCGGAGTTTCTGGCGAGGCGGCGGCCATTGCGCGCGAGGCCCAGATGCGCTCGGAGGCTTCTGAGGCGGCTCGCATTGCCTATGTGACGCAGGCCCGCACGCTTCGCGAACGCCGCGGCTCGTTTATCAAGATGGTTGTCGTCTCCGCCCTTGTCGCGGCAATCTGCTCGCGCCTTCGTGGTACAGTTGGTGCGCTTGGGTTTTCGATCTCTACGGGCCTCGTGATCTGGGGTGTGGTCGATGCAGTCATGCTGACTAGCCAGATCAAGGTGCTCGACAAGCGTGCAGCGGATATGATGCGCGCCCGCGATGCCGCTGCTAAGATCGCCGCCGAGGCGCAAGAACTGTAACGACGCCAGACTCGATGGGAAGGTCTAAAGATGGCACAGGATATGCAGGACGCCGGTAACGTCTCCGCCGAGCTCGACGCTATGGTGTGCGATCTGATCGGTGCGTTCTTGGACGACCTTGCCGCCGGCGAGAATCCGGGCGTAGTTGTGGCGATCGAGGACGCTGCTTCCAACCGATATCTGGCGGCGCTCGATGAGGATGGCGAAGAGGCGTGCCTGGAGGCGGCCACCAACTTTATTTCCGAGCACAAGATGGGTCTTAAGGACGAGGGCCTGGGCCGTATCGCCCGCTATGCCATCGGCTACACCGGCTGCGTCGAGATTGACGGCGGCTATCACGATGCTCTGCTCGTGAGCTTCTTCGAAACCACGCTCGAGAGTGGTTTTTCGGCATATGTGCTGTATGAGGGCATGGGCGCCGGCGATGGTTTTATGTGGAGCGACCCTGAACCTGCAGGTGAGGAAACCCCTCTTATCTAAAATCGCTAAAATAAACGAGTTTTCGGTAAAAGGCTCAATATTCCCGCCGAGCGTTGTGTTGCTAGGCGGGTCGCATACGCGTGCCGTTTGTGTATAGATAGAAGATAGGGGAACTACATGCGCGTAGACAATCTGAGGAACATCGCCATCATCGCCCACGTCGACCACGGCAAGACGACGATGGTCGACAAGCTCCTGCGTGCCACGGACGCCTTCCGTGCCAACCAGCAGGTCGAGGACCGCGTCCTGGATTCCAACGACCAGGAGCGCGAGCGCGGCATTACGATTCTCGCCAAGAACATCTCTATCGAGTACAAGGACGTTAAGATCAACGTCATCGACACCCCGGGCCACGCCGACTTTGGCGGCGAGGTCGAGCGCGTGCTGCGTATGGCCGACGGCGCCCTGCTGCTGGTCGACGCTTTTGAGGGCCCCATGCCCCAGACCCGCTTCGTGCTGCGTCACGCTATCGACACCGGCCTCAAGATCATGATCGTCATCAACAAGATCGACCGTCCGGGCGCCAACCCCGAGAAGGCCTACAACGACTGCCTGGACCTCATGGCCGACCTGGGCGCCACCGACGACCAGCTTGAGTTCGCCATGGAGCACGTGGTCTACGCCAGCGCCATGAATGGCTTTGCCCGCCTTGATCCCAACGACGGCAACATGGACATGTATCCGCTGCTCGATATGATCATCGACGACATGCCCGCGCCCGAGGTTGACGAGAACGCCCCGCTGGCCATGCAGTGCGTGACCATCGACCACTCCAACTTCGTTGGCCGTATCGGCATCGGCCGCGTGTACTCTGGCACCATTCACCAGGGCGACCAGATCCTGGTTGTGAAGAATGACGGCTCCAGCGCCACCGCTACCGTCAAGCAGCTCTTTACTTTCGACTACCTGGGCCGCACCGAGTGCCAGGAAGTCGGCGCCGGCGACATCGCCGCCGTCGTGGGTATCGACCGCACCGATATCGGCGATGTCTACACCGATCCCGAGAACCCCGTTGAACTCGAGCCCATTGAGATCGACCCGCCGACCCTGTCCATCGTCTTTGAGGCTTCGACCTCCCCGCTCGTCGGTCGCGACGGCGACATCGTGGGCGCCCGTCAGCTCAAGGAGCGCCTGTTCAACGAGGCCGAGAACAACGTGACCATGAAGATCGAGGAGCTCGAGGACAAGAGCGGCGTCGAGGTCTCGGGCCGCGGCATCCTGCATCTGTCCGTCCTGATGGAGTCCATGCGCCGCGAGGGCTTTGAGTTCCAGGTCGGTCGTCCCCGCGTTCTGTTTAAGAAGGACGAGAACGGCAACAAGCTGGAGCCTGTCGAGCAGGCCGTCGTCGAGTGCCCGGACGAGTATTCGGGCAAGGTCGTTGAGGTCTTCGGTACCTCCGGCGGCATCATGACGAGCATGGATACCTCGGGCATCGTGACGCACCTTGAGTTCAAGATCCCGACCCGCGGCATCATGGGTCTCAAGAACCGCATCATGAACGTCACCCATGGCGAGGGCGTGTTCTACCACACCTTCCTAGAGTATGGTCCTTACGCCGGCGAGATTGGTAACCGTCAGAACGGCGCCATGATCTCCATGACCACCGAGAAGGCCGTTGCCTATGCTCTGGGTACGCTGCAGGAGCGCGGCCAGCTGTTTGTTGAGCCGGGCACCGAGTGCTACGAGGGCATGATCGTGGGCGAGCGCAGCAAGGCCGGCGACATGGTCGTCAACATCGCGCGTACCAAGAACCTGGGCAACCAGCGTTCCTCGACCTCCGATATCTCCGTCCAGCTGGTGCCGCCCCGCACCTTCTCGTTGGAGGAGGCTCTGGAGTACATCGCCGACGACGAGCTGGTCGAGATTACTCCCAAGAACATCCGCCTGCGCAAGCGTCTGCTCAACGCCACCGATCGCAAGAAGGCTGCCGTCCGCGCCGGCCAGGTCAACAAATAAGCGCTGGGCTTTATAGCGTCTAACAAGAAAGGGCGTCGACCGCAATGGTCGGCGCCCTTTTTGTGCACAGGGACTGAGCTGGTCTGTGCCCCCACGAAGGTGCCTGTTCCCTTTGTGGGGTTGACGGCTAGGCGGAGGGAAGACCCGGAGTGTTGGCGGCCTGCTGCGGTTTGAGGTGGGCGTTGCGCCAGATGATTTGGATGATGTAGCCGAGTGTAAAGACGAAGGCCACGCCGCTGATGAAGTCGCCTACGAGGGGGATTGCCGTAAGCGCGCCCGCGGCGATGCCACCCACGGCTGCCATGACGTAGCGGTTTTGGCTGTGTCCGACCATGCGGACGATCGCGCACCCCGCAAAGGCACTCGACACCAACGCGATGCCGATAACGCCGCACAAGAGGGCTCCGGCAAGCGACAGACCGGCGATAGAGATAATCAGCAGTAGGACGGCGGGGACGATAGCGATCGTGCCCAAAAGACCGCTCACCCACAGGGGCGTGGGGCGCTGGTGGAGCATTCCGGCGGCGCTGGCGGTCGCTCGCGGAAAGACGAGCTCGAGCAGCAGAGCGACAAAGCAGGTCGAGAGCGCCGCGGCGACGATGCCGCCGATGACATCGTTAATGGTGGAAGTATCTTCGTTCTCGGTGCGGTCGATCTTGAGCGCGCCGACCTCGGCTCCTGCGGCGCGCTCGGGGTCTTCGGAAACATGCGCGCTCACGGTGCCGGTAATGCGGGCATTCTTGCCCAAGACGAGCTTGTCGGCCCAAACCTCGACATCGCCCTCGACGGTGCCGTCGATGGTCACCGTATCGCCTGCAAGTGCTGCCGACTTGGTGGAGCCTCGTAGGGCAACCGTCTCGCCCATCGCGCAAAAACAGTTGGCGGTGCTACCAGTGTTGAGCACGACATGCTGACCGGCTACTGTCACGCTGCCATCGATTGCGGTTTTGGAGATGTCGATGGTGCGCGCCGCCAGGCGAACGGCGCCGCCTACGGTGCAGTCGCGAATCGACAAGCTCTCGCCTGCCGCGATAATATCGCGGCCGATGGAAGCGTCGTCTAGGTTAAGGCTTTGGCCGGCCCAGTACAGGTCGCCCTCGACGCCAGACGGATTTGAGTCAACTTCGGTTGCGAGCACGTTGCCCGCGGTGTCTGTACCGGCGAACGACGTCGTGGGAAGCGCGGCCAGCGCAAGCGCAATCAGTGCGAATAGGAGGGCAATGCGGGCCCGCGCTTTACGGCGCCGGGACGACGGTTCTAGGTTGCAAGGCATAGTGAATCCTTCGTTAGGTACTCGACATGTATCTAACAGGGTACCCAACGCGCGGGCGCTCTAAAAGAACCTCTCGGTTGCATTTCGGGGACGAGCCCGCGCCACCTACTTTTTGCGATGCAAAAAACGTGCGATGTCTTCCTCGGTGGGGCTTTTGATATCAAAGCGCAGCGAGAGCCAGCGCAGACCCATGGTCACCGCGACGCATACGACCAGCGCGGCGACATTGCTCATGATGTCGCTCATAACGAGACACACATAGCTTGTCGATCCGGCGATGGCGGCGATGGCATAAAAGTTAGTACGTTGGAAAATGCCCGGAACCACGCCCATAAAGCCGTCGCGCAACATGCCGCCACCCACCGCGGTGAAAAAGCCCATCATGATGCATACGGCCGGCGCAAAGCCATAAACCAGTGCTTTGTCCGCTCCGGTGGCGGCGTAGATGCCGACCGAGATGATGTCGAGCAATGGGATGAGTTTCTCGGGTTTATCGACGATTGCCGGGAAGATGTAGATGATGGCCGCCGTGGCGATGGAGAGCGGCAGCGCCATTGGCTGGTTGAGGATGTAGACGTTGCCGACCTGGAGTGTCATATCGCGCAAAAGACCGCCGCCCAGACCGCAGACCACCGCGAGCGCGACCGCGCCCACCAGGTCGAGCTTGTGCTCGCGTGCAACCAGCACACCCGAGATCGATGCAGCGACAACAGCGAACATCTCGAGCCAAAACGGAATAGCGACCATGGCATCCGAGGCATGTGAGGTAATGGTTATGGCGGCGACGACGGGCAAGATGGGGTCCTTTGGATTGTGGGTTTAGACAATGCCCGTACATAGTACATGGTTGGCGGGCGTGGCGACCCTATTGCTCGGTAAACGGTTGGCAGCGGATGCTGACATGGCATTGCTGGAATGCCAGGGATCCAAACATGTACGTCACCCTCCAAAAACGGCATTTTTCGACATCTTTGAAGGCGGACGTACATGTTTGGATTGAGCTCACAGCATGAGTGAGTTGATTTACTCACATCCGGTATATTTCCCCACTTCAACGGACATAAGAGTTGGATACCGGCTCAGAGCGAGAGGCCCTCAATGGATACCCCTGTTCTCATTTCGCATAAAACCGCATGGCTTGTCCATCATGCACCCCAGAATTTGGTTCAGTCTCTTGCGCGGCACGACTACCAGATAGGCGCACAAGGCATCTCCACCCAGCAACGTGTTGCGCGCATACGACAGGCTCTTACCGACTGCGGCATTCCGTCCGATATGCTTAAGACTATCGATATCGCGGTTGTATTCGAATTCGAGCGAATTCGTACCAAAGGCGTCGTTTGTCACATTCTTGGACAAAATCTTCCCTACGAGCATATTAACGAGTTGACGCCCGGAATCTTCATCACCGACGAAGCCTTCACCTTTGTGCTCGCTGCCGAGTGGATGGATAGGATCGAATATCTCGAATATGGCTATGAAGTTTGCGGCGATTATCACATGAGGCTCAATCCCGCCGGCCCTTATACCGGGCAACCAGCCACTACCTCCAAGGATGAAATAACCAAACTGCTCGATCAGCACCCCGGCAAACCCGGTGCCACACGTGCACGGCTCGCGCTCAGGCACATCTACGATCACTCGGCCTCGCCTATGGAGACCGCTTCGGCAATCGCCCTCTCGCTCCCAACAAGCGAAGGCGGCGCCGGTATCCGAGGTATCGAACTCAACAAACCGCTCGAGATCCCTCAACGTCTCTGGCATTGCACAAAAGCCCGAACACTCAAAATCGATGCCCTCATTACCTATAAGCGCAGGGAGCTCGGTATCGAATATAAGGGCGGTTTTCACGATGAGCTCGAGCGCAAGGGAGCAGATGCGGAGCGAGAAGCCGTTCTCTCCCAAATGGGATATCGAATCGTTACGCTCACTTCGGCTCAGTTCGGCAGCCAGCTCGCCTTTCACCGCGCCATGAACAACATTCGCGAAGCACTCGGCATGCCTCGCTGTACCGACACCGGGTACCAGCGAGAGCAAAACGAACTACGCAAGGCGCTTATCCGCAACTGGAAGGGCATGCGAGACGAAGAGGCACCTTCCGAATAGTGCCACTCCCGTGAACTCAATCCAAACGTGTACGTCAGCCTTCAAAGATGTCGAAAAATGTCGGTTTTGGAGGGTGACGTACATGTTTGGGGAAGCGTGGGATCGAGACGTATTTCGATAACAAAAAAGCTCCCGTTGTTGGGAGCTTTCTCAACCAAAATGGCGGAGGAGGAGGGATTCGAACCCTCGTGACCTTATACAGGCCAAACGGTTTTCGAGACCGCCGCATTCAACCACTCTGCCACCCCTCCGCGTGGGGTAAAAACAAAGCAGGCTCGAAGGCCTGCTTTGGAATTAACTGGCGGAGAGTCAGGGATTTGAACCCTGGAGACGCTTTTGACGCCTACACGATTTCCAATCGTGCTCCTTCGGCCACTCGGACAACTCTCCGTTAAATGCGAAAGTCAGTATACACGAGGAATCGCAAAGTGCAAACAGAAAAGTTGGCATTTTTTAAAACGCTTTGCCGCGCTTGGCGTTGCAGTGGGTTTGAGGTGCCAAAAAACGGCTTCCGACCAGCGTGGTTGATCAACTCGATTGTTCAAAAGGGGTATTCATAAGCGACTTGGCGATGAATTCAAAAATCTTTGGATGGTGCTGTGGACCACTGGTATGCATTTCGCGACCACAGCCTTGTACCCGTTGACCTGCGGCTTAGCTCAGCTTGTCCCCACGGCACCGTATCTTGTCCACAGATCCGTCAAGCTCTTGGTCGGCATTTGGTTGGAATGTGCATGAAACGTCGTGCGAGTATGGGCATATGTGGAGGTCATGAGGTTGTAGCTGCATATTCTTGCAGCCTAGGAGGTTGAAAGATATTATTACCAAGTCTTTTCCTGCTTCAGGCGCACCTTCACGACCTGAAGCCACATTTGCCCAGAGGAGGTGACAATATGAAGGCTTATGAACTGCTGTTCTTTGTTGACCCGTCGCTCGACCCCGAGACTCGTCTCGCTGTTATGAAGCGTATCGATACCACGATCGCTGAGGGCGCTGGCAAGGTCGACTCCGTTGACGAGTGGGGCAAGCGCAAGCTCGCCTACGAGATCAACGACCTCACCGATGGTGACTACACCCTCATCAACTTCCACGCAGATCCTACCCAGATCGCCGAGCTTGATCGCGTCCTGCGCATCACCGACGCTGTGGTCCGCCACATGATCGTCCGTCGCGACGACCAGGAGTAAGACTGTCGTTTTGGACTGGGCTTGTGCCCCAAGAGGAAGTAGTGAGTTATGAGCATCAATCGAGTGAACATCACCGGTAACCTCACCCGCGATCCCGAGCTGCGCGCCACCGCCGGCGGAACCCAGGTTCTGTCCTTTGCCGTCGCCGTGAACGATCGTCGCCGCAACGCGCAGACTGGCGAGTGGGAGGACTATCCCAACTTTGTCGACTGCACCATGTTCGGCACCCGCGCCGAGGCCGTGAGCCGTTTCCTGGCAAAGGGAAACAAGGTCGCGATCGAGGGCAAGCTGCGCTACAGCTCTTGGGAGCGCGACGGCCAGCGCCGGAGCAAGCTTGAGGTCATCGTCGATGAGATCGAGTTTATGAGCTCCCGTGGTGGCCAGGGTGGCTACGATCAGGGCGGTTACGCCCCCGCAGCTCCCGCGCCCGCAGCACGTCCTGCCGCACCGGTGGCCACGCCGCCCGCGGTCGACGTCTACGATGAGGACATCCCGTTCTAAGGGTTGTTCACCTATTTTTGAGTGAGAGGCGGCTTCGGTTCGCCGAAGTTGCCAAACGAAAGGTATTTTGACATGGCTAATGATTTTTCTGCACGTCAGCCGCGTCGTAAGTACTGCCAGTTCTGCAAGGAGAACACTGAGTTCATCGACTATAAGGACACTCAGCTTCTCCGTAAGTACATGACCGACCGTGGCAAGATCAAGCCCCGTCGCGTCACTGGCGCTTGCACGCAGCATCAGCATGACATCGCCAACGCCATCAAGCGCGCCCGCGAGATGGCTCTCCTGCCGTACACCGTCCCCGTGGTTTCCTCTCGTGGCAACCGCGACCGCGGCTAAGAAGGGAGACACATCATGAAGGTTATTCTTCTCGATGAGATCAAGGGCAAGGGCGGCGAGGGTGACGTCGTAGAGGTCGCTCAGGGTTACGCTGAGAACTTCCTGTTCCCCAAGAAGCTCGCTGTTGCCGCCACCAAGGGCAACCTCAAGCAGCTTGACGAGCGTCGCAACAACATCGCCAAGCGCGAGGCCGTCCGTCTGGCTACCGCCAACGAGACCAAGGCTGCCTTCGAGGGCAAGACGGTCACCGTTGACGTCAAGGTCGGCGACGAGGGCATCCTCTTTGGCTCCGTTACCGCCGCTATGATCGCTGACGCCATCAAGGCTCAGCTCGGTATGGACATCGACCGCAAGCGCGTCGAGCTCGGTAAGCCCATCAAGGTTGCCGGTGCCCACACCGTTGCCATCTCGCTGTACCGCGAGATCAAGGCCGAGGTTGTCGTTCTCGTCGGCGTTACCGCCGAGGAGCTCACTGCTGAGGCTGAGGTCGAGGAGGCCGCTGAGGTCGCCGAGGCCGAGACCGCCGAGGTCGAGACTGAGGCTGCTGCCGAGTAGCATTTGCTGCAACGCAACAATCTTGTTCTAAGAAGGGCGCTCTGGGAAACCAGGGCGCCCTTTTGTTTCAAGACTTTAGTCTGCTGGCCGCGCAGCGGCCAGCTTTAAACCACCCGC
>URFE01000073.1:0-9948 GCA_900546965.1 uncultured Collinsella sp. | reverse complement strand
AGATGCACACGCGGGCGGCGTGGGAGTTCATCATCTTGTTGGCCAGGCCCGGAACAGAGTTCTGCTCATGCAGCAGATACGGAACGCCCGCGCCCTTGCACCACCCCAGCAGCGGAACCTCGACATAGGCACCAAAACCAATGGCGGCATCGGGCTTGCCGACCTTTGAGAAATGACTGGCGAGCGCACGCTTGGCTTTGTTGACACGCCACAGCGAGGTCAGCGCCGTCCAAGGACGGGAGCGGTCGAAGCCCGTGACCGTAATGGGCACAAAATCAAACCCAGCCTCGGGGACCAGACGACCCTCGAGCTTGCGCGACTGGCCCACGAACACAACGTGGTGGCCACGGTCACGCAGCTCTTCGGCCAAGGCGAGCGCGGGGTTGATGTGCCCGGCCGTGCCGCCGGCTGCAATAGCAACGGTCATTTTATCGGTCATGGTAGTCCCTTCGTACACGCGGTCCCTGGTCGTCGGTACGCAGACGCGCCGACGGGTCCGAGTTCAAATCGATTCGATTATATCCGCCGCCCGCGTTGCGAGGGCTGGGGCGCTGAGGACGACCTTGCGGCGCCGTTCGCTGACGCGGGCGGGCTGCCGGCTCGGTCGCAGAGCCATCCAGGACGGTAAAACCGTTACGCGAAGATCGCTCGCCGCGCACGTGGGGCACGCCGGCGGTACTCTCATCCATAACGGCAAAGCTCTCGCGGCGGCGGTCATACTCATCGCGGCGGGCGCTCTCGTACGAAACGCGCAGGATCAACCCGGCAAGCATGAGCGACACAATAATCGACGAACCGCCGTAGCTAATAAACGGCAACGGTTTGCCCGTCATGGGAAACACGTTGAGGATGCCCAGCGCGTTAATCAAAAACTGCACTGCGAGAATGACCGCGGAGCCAGACGCCATAAGCGCGCCCCGGCGATCGGTCGCCTGCTCGGCAATGCGAAACGCCGAGTAGATCAGCATCGCAAACACCAAGAAGAACAGCACGGTTCCGACAAAACCGACTTCCTCGCCAATGATGGCCAGGATGTAGTCATTGTGCGCCTCGGGCAGATACGAGTACTTCATGGTTGAGTTGCCGATGCCACGGCCGAACAGACCGCCCGAGGCAAAGGCCATAATGGCAAGCGTGGCCTGATAGCCGTCACCATACTCGTCGGCCCAAGGGTTCAAGGCAACCTGAATACGCACCATACGGTACGGCTCTGCGACAAGCGCAATCACGATCACGAGAATGCCGAAGATTAGCACGCCGATGATAAATCTGGGGTCGAGACCCGCAAACAACGCCATGCACATGAGGGTCAACAGGATGATCAGGACAGTACCGAAATCGGGCTGGATAAAGATCAGAAAGAGCGAAATGCCCAGGTAGATGCCCATCTTGCGAAGGAATTCGTTGATGTTGCCACCGGGCGAAAAGAAGCGGTCGAGCATGATGGCCGAATACGCAATGGCAAATGGCTTTAAAAACTCGGAAGGCTGGAACTGAATACCGGCGATGTTAAGCCAGCGCGTGGCGCCACGGCTGCCGCTGCCCACCAAGAACACCAGAAACAGTAGCCCTATCATGCCTATGAGGAAGATCCTGAGCACATCCTCCCCAAACCAGCTGTCCGGCAAAACGCGCACGATGGCAATCAGCGCCAGAACACCGACCACGGCAAACGCGGCCTGTCGACCCAGAAAAAACGTCGCCGAGCCATTCTCGTGCAGCGCCTCGACCGAAGACGCCGAGTACACCATCAGCAGGCCAAAGCATACCAAGGTAAACAAGCAGGCCATGAATATCAAACGGGGGCGCATGATACGGGCGGGAACGCCGGCAATATAGCGTTCGCTAAACGACTGCCCGCCGCGGCTGGAACGCGGTGTGATACGACGTGAGGAAGCACGGTCCGAGTCGGGCCTCCTCATACCTTGTCGGGGGCTCTCCTCTCTCACCGCAACCCCTATTCCATTTGTGATTTCGCTGCAGCGGCAAGCTGGGCCACGTAGTCCTTAAACACGCGGCCGCGCTCCTCATAGCCCGAGAACTCATCGAACGAAGAGCAGGCAGGAGAAAGTAAGATCACGTCACCACGGCTCGACAGCGAACGGGCGACGTCCACGGCGTCGCGTAGGTCATCCGCCTGGGCGATATCCACATCGCCATCGACATCGGCCTCGTCCACAGCGGCGGTGAAGCGCTCGCGCGCATCGCCAAAGCAGACGACCGAGCGCACGTTGTCCATAACGACGCGCGCGAAGTCCGTGAGCGGCGTGCCCTTATCGTGGCCGCCGAGCAGCAAGATCACGTCGTCATCGGGAAATGCCGTCAGTGCCTTCTCGACCGCATCGGTGTTGGTCGCCTTGGAATCGTTGACGTAGCGCACGCCGTCAATCTCGCCACACGGCTCCACGCGGTGCTCGAGCGGCTGGAACGAGGCAAGACCGCGGCAGACACCATCGACATCGGCACCGACCGCCAAGGCAGCCGTGGCGGCGCACAGGGCATTGATAACATTGTGATGGCCCGAGATCTTGAGCTCGGATGTAGCGATGAGCGGGGTCTCGACGCCCTTCAGGCGCACGACCATCTTGCCGTCGCGCACAAAGGCGGCATCCTCGCCCTCAGGCTCGTCAAAGGCAACCTTGCAGATGCGACGACCCGGCGTGTAGATGTACTCATCGAACTCGTGAATGCCGGCGTCTTCGACGTCGACAACCGCCAGATCGTCATCGACCATATTGTCAAACAGTTTGATCTTGGCAAGCGCGTAGTTCTTATGGCTCTTATGCCAGCCCAAGTGGTCGGGAGTGATGTTGAGCAGCACCGCCACGCGGGGGTGGAGCTCGGTTGTCGTAGCAATCTGATAGCTCGAGAGCTCAGCCACAAACCACTCGTTGTGGGCTCGGCCGTCAATCTCGTTGACCGGCGGCTCGCCGATGTTGCCGACAGCAACGCTGGCCTCGCCGGCAGCCTTAAGCAGATAATCAGCCAGCGACGTGGTGGTCGTCTTGCCGTTGGTGCCCGTGATGGCAATCCAGTTATCGGGCGACAGGCGATAGGCAAACTCGGGCTCACCCATAATCTGGGCGGCATGCTCGCGCCCGGCCTTAAAGAAGCCCGAGAACTCCGAGATGCCCGGGCACGTCACGCATACGTCATAGGCGCCCTCGACCTGTTCGGTCCCATAGACAAACGACGCACCAGCAGCCTCGAGCGCACGCGTGGCGTCATTGGGCTCAGAGGTGCCACCGCCATACACGGTAACGGCACTTACGCGCTCGGGATGTGCCAGCGCCCAGCGGGCGACATCGAGACCGGATTTGCCCTGACCCAAAACGAGCAGGCTAAAGACATCAGCAAGAGGCATGAAAGACCACTATCCCAACTGGAAGAACAGGGCAAGGCCAACGGCACCAAAGGCAGCAGCGATAATCCAAAAACGGATGACGACCTTGGTCTCGGCCCAGCCCTTCTTTTCGAAATGATGATGGATGGGCGCCATAAGGAAGACGCGCTTGTGCGTAAAGTGGAAGTAGACAACCTGAATCATGACCGACAGGGTCTCAACGATAAACAGGCCGCCGATGATGAGGGAGACGACCTCGGTGTTGGTCATGATGGACGTGCAGGCAAACGCGGCGCCCAGGGCAAGCGAGCCGGTATCGCCCATAAAGATGCTCGCCGGATAGCAGTTGAACCACAGAAAGCCCAAGCAGGCACCGGCACACGCGGTGCAGAAGATGGACAGGTTCACGTCTCCGTGCAAAAACGCCATGGCAGCCATGGCGAGCATGGCAATCATGGAGGTGCCGCCAGCAAGACCGTCAAGGCCATCGGTCAGGTTCACGGCATTAGAAAGACCGGCGATCATCAGCCAGCAAAAGACAATGTAGAGCCACGGGAACGAAAGGCCGCAGATAGTGGTCGAAAGCACGCCAAGGTCGATCGTCAACCCACCGGGAAAACGAATCTCGGGGGCGACGCCGCACCAGTTAACGGCAAGTACCGTAAAGGTGACACAGATAATGGTTAGGCCGATCATCTTGGCATGAGGCGTCAGACCGAGCGAGCGCCCATGCGTAACGGAGGTCAGGTCGTCGATCAGGCCCAGCACGCCGGTCGCCAGCGTGGCGAGCAGCACGAGCACGAGCTCGGTGGTGAGCTTGCCCATCAGCAGGCAGGTCAGCGAAATCGCGACGAGAATGACAACGCCACCCATGGTGGGCGTTCCCTGCTTAACCAAATGACGCTTGGGGCCGTCGGCACGAACCTGCTGGCCGATACCCTCGACCTTAAGTAGCTTGATCCACCACGGCATGAGCAGCAGCGCAATGGCAGCGGCGACGCCAAGCCCCAAAAAAGCCTGATACGTTGGATACGAGGGATTGCCGAACATGGGCTAGCACACACCTTCCACAAAGCGGTCGAGCTCAACAAAGCGGGAACCCTTGACCAGTACAACATCATGTTTTTCAAGCGCGCCGCCCATGCGGTCGAGCACCTGCTGATAATCGGAGAACACCTGGATGCGGTCCTCGTCCATGCCCATCATGCGCGCGGCATCGGCCATAAGCTGGGCCAGCTCACCACCCACGCACGCCAGCATGTCGAGCTTCTTGGCGGCGGCATAGGCGCCCACGAGCTCATGCATGCGAGGAGCCTCATCGCCCATCTCGCCCATCTCGCCCAGGATCGCCATGCGAGACCCCGTGCACGAAAGCGAGCACAGCAGATCGAGACCAGCAGCCATGGATTCGGCGCTGGCGTTATAGGAATCGTCGATGACGCGGGCACCGCTCTTGGCGCGCTTGATCTCCTGGCGGTGCCCGGTGATCGTGAGGCCCCTAAAGGCAGCATCGATCTGCTCGGGCGTCACGCCCAGGCGATAGGCAACTGCGGCGGCCTTAACGGCATTTGGGACGGACTGCACGCCGGGGATGGCAAGCATGGTATCGATCGTCTCACCCTGGCCAAAATCGAGCGTAAAGACCGGACGGCCCTCGTCATCAACACGAATGTCGCGGGCACGGACCTCATCATCGTCCGAGACGCCGGCCAGCATCACATCGATACCAGCAGGCTGGGCGAACGTATCGCGAATGAACGGCGTAAAGTCGTCCTCACCGCCCAAAACCAGCAGCGGCAAGAAGTCGCCGGCGGCGCACATACCCTGGACAATCTCGGCCTTAGCGCGGGCGATGTTCTCGCGGCTGCCCAAAATGCCGATGTGAGAGGTACCAATCTTGCTCACGATGGCAAGGTTGGGATTGGCGGACTGGGACAGGCGCTCAATCTCGTGGAAATGGTTCATGCCCATCTCGAGTACCAGGACCTCGGTATCGGCCGGAGCGGAAAGCACCGTGAGCGGCATGCCGATCAGGTTATTGAAATTGCCCTTGGTGGCCCAGACACGATAGCGCTTGGCGAGCACGGCGGCGAGCACGTCCTTGGTCGTCGTCTTGCCGATGGAACCGGTAATACCAACGACCAGGCAGCCAAGCTCCAGGCGATACGTGTGCGCCAAACGCAGCAGAAACTCCTCGGGATCATCGGTCAGCAGGATGGCGCACCCCTTGTCCTGCGCCAGCGAGACCAGCTCGGCCTCGGGCTCACGCGTCATCACGACGGCGCCGGCACCCGACTGGACGGCACGGGAAGCAAAATCATTGCCGTCGACGTTTTCACCGGGAAAGGCGACGAAAATCGTCCCTTCCTCGACCTGGCGCGAGTCGATAACGCACCCGCGGCATACCCGATCGGCTTCTCCCGTCACGGTTCGGGCCCCTGTTGCGGCCGCGAGGTTGTTGACGGCGATCTCTATCATTGCAGCTCCCCTGTAAACCTAATAATGCTATCGGCGTATTGTATCCCAGCGCCGCACATGCGTGGTGCAGGGCATGTGAACACCCTCATATGGGACAACAAACAACGCCCCAAAGATTGTAACCCCCTACTTCGTGTGCGGGATACCCAGCACGTCGAGCGCGTTGGCCATAATGGACTGGAACGGCACCGCAGCGGCATCTGAACCGCTCGGCGTTCCGTCGAGCGTGATATAGCACAGCACTTTGGGCGATTGTGCCGGTGCAAAGCCCATAAAGGACGACATGTAGTTCTCCTTGAGGTAGCCGCCGTTCTCGTCGGCACGTTCGGCCGTACCGGTCTTACCCGCCACGTCATAGCCGTCAACCGCGCCGCCAACGCCCGTACCCTCGGACACGACCGTCTGCATGCACGATGTCACCTGGGATGCGGCATCCTCAGAAATCGCGCGCTCGCCTTCGCCCCAGTCCTTCTCGTCGCCCTTGCTGGACTTATAGAAGTGCGGCGTCATCATCACGCCGCCGTTGGCGATGCCGCCCACGGCACGTGCTATCTCAATCGGCGAGACGGACAGTGCCTGTCCAAAGCTCATCGAGCCCAGCGTGGCGCCGTCATACTGGTCACGCTCCTTGACGATACCCAGGCTCTCGCCCGGAAAATCGACACCCGAGCTGTGACCGATGCCCCACTTGTCCACATAGGCGGCAAAGTCGTCGGCACCGATCTTGCGCCCCACTAGGACAAAGCCCACATTGGACGAACGGCGCATCATCTCGCGCACATCCATGGTCATGGCGTAGTCGCGCTTGTCGGCATCGGTGACGGTATCGTCGCCCACCTTGATGCTCGCCGGCACCTCAAACGACGTACTCGATCGCACGACACCCAAGTCGAAGCCGGCGCCCGCCACGAGCGTCTTAAAGACCGAGCCGGGCTCGTAGGCGTCAGTGACCAGGCGCAGGTTCATATCCTCGGTCTTGGCGTTCTCCAGATCGGTCTGGTCGTAAGTCGGGTACGAGCAGGCTGCCAAGATCTCGCCTGTCGTAGGATCGATGACCAGCGCCGAGCCGTTCTTGGCCTTTGTCTTCTCGACAGCCTCTGCCAGGGCATCCTCGGCCGCACGCTGGATATTGACGTCGAGCGTCGTCACGATATCAACGCCGTCGACCGCAGCCACCTTTTTATAGGCACCGCCCGCGATATAGCTGCCGTCCCTCGCGCGCTCGCGTACGAGAGAACCGTTCGTGCCGGTCAGAAGCTTGTTGTATTGCTTTTCGAGACCCGTCAAGCCGTCGTTGTCTACATTCACTACACCCAGCACCTGCGATGCCAGATTGCCGTATGGATATACACGCTTCATGGCCTGCTCAAAAAGCACGCCGGGCAGGTTCTTCTTCTCCAGCGCCACAGCATCGTCTTCGTCCACCTGGCGCTTGATATACACCCAGGTGCCATCGGACTCAACGAGCTTGTGGCAGGTCTTTTTATCGATTCCCGTTGCCTTGACCAGCGCCGACACCGTCTTGTCAACATCCTCGACAAGCTGCGGGTTCACGGCGATGTTGCGACATTCGACCGACGACGCCAACACGTTACCGTTGCGGTCGTATATGGTGCCACGTTTGGCATAGAGGGTCTGCGCAAGCAGGCGGCGCGCATCGGCACGCTCGCGCAGTTTATCGGCTTCGACAATTTGATAGTCGGCAAGGCGAAAGACGCCCAAGCCCAAGCCAAGCCCGATGAAGCCCATGACGGCTTTGCGGCGAGGCAGAGGCGCGCCTGTGAGCCATTCGGTCGGCGAACTCTTGCGCGACCTGGTGTTATGCACTTGAGGGCCGCCCGAGCCGCGAAGTCGCGACGCCGGGTCGTTGCCACGGGACTGCCCGGCGTTGTAAGATTGCCGACCCGTTCCTTGATAACCAGAACGTCCCCGCGACGAGGGACGTCCAGAACCGCGGCCCCCATCGGAACCGCGGCGATAGTCATTTGTCATACTCAGCTACCGTCTTGCTACTGAGCGGTCGCGGTCGCGTTGGCGCCCGCGGCTGCATCCTGCGAAAAGTCAAGTGTAACGCTCTCGCTGGGCTCCACCATGCCATAAGCACCCGCAAGATCGCGAATGCGCGTATCGGCGCCATAAACAGAGTGCATAACCTCAAGGTCAGAGCTCTCATCGGTCGCCTTCTCGAGCGTGTTGGTAAGCTCGGCGTTGCTGTTGAGCACCTGGGCTGTAACGCCGGCAAGCGCCACGCGGGCGACGCCAATCGTCATGAAGATAGCCGCAATGATGCAAAACGTTTTAAGAACGCTCATGAAAACCGGGCTTACCGCCTGGTTTGCCTGACGGCCCGCGCCCGTGTAGACATCAAAGCGCGGCGTGCGCTGCTCGCGGGGAGCAACGGGGGCCTGCGGTGCCTCACGGTAGGCGGGCATGGCGTTCATATCATAGGCGAGTGCTGCGCTTGAAGTGTTGTAGCCCATGATATGCCGCCTCCCATCCCGAGTACGTTGGTAGTGTGTTTAAGCTTCGTTTATGGTGCGAGCGGGAGGTCCAATATCGCGCGCGTAACGCTACAAGCGCTCCGCCACACGGATTTTGGCTGATCTCGCCCGAGGGTTGCGCGCAACCTCATCGGGTTGGGCAACCAAGGGTTTGCGGGTGATGACCTTGAGTATCGGCACGTTGCCGCACACGCACACCGGAATCTCCGGCGGACACGTGCACCCCTGGCTCATCTCCTTAAAGTGGTTCTTTACGATACGGTCCTCGAGCGAGTGATACGAGATGACGCAGATGCGTCCGCCCGGGTTGAGCCACCTGGTGGCGGCGTCAAGCCCTCGCTCGAGCACATCGAGCTCGTGATTGACCTCGATGCGAATGGCCTGGAAGCTCTTCTTGGCCGGGTGTCCACCATGCCGACGAGCGGCAGCCGGAATGCCAGCCTTGATGATCTCGACAAATTGGCCTGTGGTTTCGATCGGTTCTTGCTCGCGACGGCGCACGATCTCGCGCGCGATCTGCGAGGCGAACTTCTCTTCGCCGTAGACGCGTAGAATCCGGGCGAGGTCGTGTTCGTTATAGGTGTTGATGACCTCAGCTGCGTTTAAGGTGTTATTACCCGGATCCATCCGCATGTCCAATGGGGCATCCTCGTTATACGAAAAGCCCCTGCCAGGGATATCGAGTTGCGGTGACGAAACGCCCAAGTCAAACAGGAAGCCATCGACCCCAGGCACCTCGGCCGAGCAAAGTAGCTCGTCCAAGTCGCCGAAGTTGCCCTTCAGCAGCTGGTGCGGAACGCCGGGAACCTCGCGGTCCAGACGGGCGCCAGCGGCCTCGAGGGCCATGTCGTCCTGATCGACGCCGAGCAAAAGACCCGTCTCCCCCACCTGCGCGGCCATCTTTACCGAATGGCCGGCACCGCCAAGGGTGCAATCGCAGACAACGGAGCCGCTCTTTAGCCGCAGCGACTCAAGCACTTCGCCGAGCATGACAGGTTCATGCCGATATTCTTGTGTCAAGATCCCACGCTCCATCCGTTACTCGTGCCTTGCCCTTACGAGAAGAAGAGGTCCAGCAGGGCCTCGTCGTCATCGTCCTCATCGGCCGTAGCGCGGTCCCAAACCTCAAGGTGGTCGTAGTTACCCACAACCGTGACCTCGCGGTCGAGGTTCGCCTGCTTGCGGAGAGACTCAGAAAGACCGATACGACCGGCGCTGTCCACATCCATCGACGTGGTGCGCTTGTTGATCGCCCTCATGAGCTTCTGGTCGTTGATGTCACGCGGGTTAAAACCCTCGTGGCCCTCACGACCCGCGAAGAGTCCTTCGACCCACTTATCGAAGGCCTCGGCAGAGAACACGTACAGAGCATCGACATCCAGGGCTTTGAACACGCGAACGTGCTCTCCAAGCTCCTCGCGAAGGGGTGCGGGCAGGGACAAACGACCTTTTGCATCGAGATTGCGCTCGTATGCACCAGTCATTCCCATGTGCGCCCTCCCCTCGGTTACTCAGATGGCACGTACGCGGGGAACCACCCCGCCTGTCGACGTCATTAATAATATGGGGAACCACCCCATTTTTCAACACCTTTCCCCACCTGTCTCTTATACACATCTGACGCTG
>URFE01000072.1:0-10103 GCA_900546965.1 uncultured Collinsella sp. | reverse complement strand
GCCGGTGATGGGCGCGAGGTCGGTCAGGCGATTGCCCTGTATGCCGATGGTGACCGCCTGGTTGTCGATGCCTGCTGCATTAAGGGACACCAGGACACGCTCTTTTTGGGGCCGCTGCCGCTGCGCGAGGCCAAGCCGGGCGGCTTTATAGGCCCCAAGCAGTTCGCCCCGCGCCGCGTGGGGCGGCAGTATTTTCGACGTTGCCGGATCGAGGGCGATGTCGACTTTATCTTTGGCGGCGCGCGTGCCTACTTTGAGGGGTGTGAGATTCGCTCGCTCAACCGCGATATGGATGTCAACGGGTATGTAACGGCAGCCTCCACGCCTCAGGGCGAGCCGTACGGATTTGTGTTTCATGGCTGTTCGTTTACAGCCGATGAGGGCATTGCCCCCGGATCGGTCTATCTGGGTCGTCCATGGCGCGAGTGGGCCCAGACCGTTTTGCTCGAATGCTGGCTGGGCCCCCATATTTCACTCGAGGGTTGGTGGGATTGGAATAAGCCAGCGGCACATGACGGCACCCTGTATGCCGGCGGTGCCCTGTTTGGCCCGGCGGTCGATACTGCCGCTTGGGTGCCGTGGGCGCATTGCCTGACCGGTCAGGATTCCGAACGCTATGCGCGTGACCGAGTGCTTGCCGGCACGGATGGTTGGGATCCCGAGGGCGGCGACGGTGATGCGGTAGAGACGGCCGGGCTATCTGCCAATGGCCGCACCGTGCACATCGAGACGTACTACGAGGACGAACCTGCGCTGCGCGCCCGACTGAAGCGCGAAGGGCGCTCGGCCGCATTTACGGGCAAGACTCCCACAGACTTTGAGGCATGGAAGGCTGCGACCAGGACTCGTCTGCACGATATTTTGGGTCTTTCGCTTATGGACCGCGCCCCGATTGAGATTCGTGAGCTCAATCGCGTGCGGGTTGCCGGCAACATCGTGCGTACTCATGCGGTGTTGCAGGTTGAGCACGATGTGTGGATGCCGTTTTACCTGTTGGAGCCGTCCCGCCCCAAGCTTGACGAGCGGGGACTCAAGCGCTGCTATATCTGCCCGCATGGTCACCAGGGGGCGGGTGCTGCAAGCATAGCCGGCGTTGCGGGCGTGCCGGCGGTCGACGATGCCGTGCGTAAGTTCAATTACGACTACGGTCTGCGTTTGGCGCGCATGGGTTACGTGACCGTCTGCCCCGATGCGCGTGGCTGGGGATACCGTCGTGACTGGAAGGGTCAGGGCGACGACGAGAACAGCTACCTGCGCGGTACGTGTCTGAATCAAGCACGTATGGCCGAGCCGCTGGGTCTTACGGTCGCGGGCCTCAACGCCTGGGACAACATGCGCTTGATTGATTACTTGGAGACGCGCGGTGACATTGCCATGGACGACCTGGGCTGCTTTGGTTTTTCGGGCGGCGGTTACATGACGTTGTACCTGGCCGCGCTCGACCCGCGCGTGCGCAAGGCGTTTGTCTCGGGCTATCTGTACGGTGTCGGTGATTCGCTACTGCACCTCAACGGCAATTGCAGCTGCAATTACACGCCTGGACTCTGGCGTCTGCTCGACATGGGCGACATTGCATCGCTTGTCGCGCCACGGCCGTTGTTGGTCCAAAGTTGCGAAGAGGATCATCTGAATGGGGTACGCGGGCTCAAAAATGTTGACGAGCAACTCAAAATCGTGCGCGATGCCTACGAGTTGCTGGGACGCAGAGGAGGTCTGCGGCACGAGGTGTGTCCGGGTGGACACCATCTTGGCGTGGCGCATCTTGCCGAGGATATCGAATGGCTCGATTCGCAAGTTGCGGAATGCGCCCACGCATAGCCCCTCGGATGTTGCGAATGAACGGTATGTACCTGTATGACCGCCGGTGTGCGGGTGGGGAGAAGAATATGGAAACGAAAAACTTGAGCGAATCGACCATCTGCTGCTTTGGCGATTCGACCACCTGGGGCGATAACGGATGCGGCGGGGGAGGCAACGATATCTCCTGGACTTCGCACCTGGGTGCGCTGCTGGGCGGCGCTACGATCGAGAACTTTGGTATTAAGGGTTCGCGTATTGCCGTCAAGGCCGACCGTACCGATTCGTTTGTTGAGCGTTTGGACGGCATCGATCACGCGGCAGACATCTGCATCGTCTTTGGCGGCGTTAACGACTTTAGCCGTAACGTGCCGCTAGGCGAGCCGGGCAGCACCGACGTGCACGAGTTCTATGGCGCGCTCGACTACCTTATTCGTACCATCACGGCGCGCTCGCCTCAGGCAAAGCTGGTGTTTATGACGCCGTGCAAGACGAGCGGCAAACACGAGAAGGATATTCCGGCAAGCAACGAGGCCAACCATCTGGGCCTGACGCAAGACGCCTATGTGCAGGCGATGCTGGAGGTTTGCGACCGCTACTCGGTGCCGGTGATCGACCTCTATGCGCAAAGCGGTATCAGCCCGTTTTTGCCGGAGCACCGCGAGCTCTACATGCCGGACGGTCTGCATTACAGCCCTGCCGGCTATGAGCGCCTGGCGCATCGCATTGCCGCGGCTCTCACCGCCGTTTGCCGCTAAAAGGCTGCCGTTCACGGGGATTATAGGGTTAACGTTCACCCTATAATCCCCTTCGCGTTACACTAGGGTTAACGTTCACCTATCGTTTATCTCAGAGGGGACAGCAATGGGCTGCAATCAAATCCTGGACCGTTATATCGAGCAGTTGATCGAGACCTCTACGCCGCAGGCGCCGGCCTGGAATATCGAAAAGATTCGCGCCGGCAAGGAGAATACCTGGAACTATATCGACGGCTGCATGATCAAGGCGCTCATCGAGCTGTACGAGATTACCGGTGAGCAGCGCTACCTGACCTTTGCCGATGACTACATCGATTTCTTTGTCCAGGACGATGGCACTATCAAGCATTACGATCCCCAGGAGTACAACCTCGATAACGTCAATGCGGGCAAGACCCTCTACAAGCTCTATGACCTGTTGGGCAAGCCCAAGTATCGCGCGGCCATGGACACGATCTATCGCCAGCTCGAGACCCAGCCGCGTACCAAAGAGGGCGTGTTTTGGCACAAGGCCGTCTATCCCAACCAGATCTGGCTCGACGGCATGTACATGGCTCAGCCGTTCTACATGCAATACGAGCTGAGCTTCCACAACCGTCGTGCCTGTTCGGACAGCTTCCATATGTTCCAGGTCGTGCATGACCTGATGCGCAACCCCCTCAACGGTCTGTACTATCACGCTTACGACGCGAGCCGCAAGCAGTTCTGGTGCGACCCGGTCACCGGTCTTTCGGCCAACTTCTGGCTGCGTGCCGAGGGCTGGTTTGCCATGGCGCTCATCGATACCTGGGAGCTCATGCCGCCTTCGATGTCGGCCGAGAAGGACGAGATTCGCAAGATGTTCCACGACCTGATCGACGCCATGCTGCCGTATCAGGACGAGAAGACCGGCATGTGGCACCAGGTCATCAACCTGCCCAATATCGCCCCCAACTATCTGGAGGAGTCGGGCAGCGCTATCTTCGCCAATGCCATCATGAAGGGCGTGCGTCTGGGCGTGCTGGGCGAGCGTTACTACCAGTACGGCCGTCGCGCTTTTGACGGCATCTGCGATACGTGCCTGTCCGAGCACGACGGGCAGCTGGCGCTCGACAACATCTGCCTGGTTGCGGGCCTGGGAAACACCGCACACCGCGAGGGTACGTTTGAGTATTACATGAGCGAGCCCGTGGTCAAAAATGATGCAAAGGGCGTGGCGCCGCTGGTGCTTGCCTATATCGAGACCATGCATCATGACAAGCTGGCCGGTAAGCGCGATCCGCTTGCCCCTTCGGGCGTGTGCTCCATTGAGGACCCGTTTGGCGGATACACCCCGGGCATCAATGCTCATAAGGGGCGTGAATAGCGTGGGGGCCATTACTCCGGGCGTACGTTTGCACGATCTTCCGCAGGGAACCGTCGAGGAACGCATTCGCATGGCAGGAGAGCTGGGCTTTTCGTGCATTCAGCTGCCGAGCAAGGTGCTCTACGCATCGATGGGAATCGATCGGGGAGGCCTGACCCGCGAGCTTGCCGACCATTTGCGTGCGGTGCTCGATGAGGCGGACGTTTCGGTTGCCGTGCTCGGCTGCTATAAGAATCTGGCGACGCCGGATCGACAACAGCTCATGGATAACTTTGCCGAGTACGAGGCGTGCTTGAACTTTGCCCAGATGCTCGGCGGCTGCCCGGTTGGCACCGAGACCGGTCGTCCCAATGCGCAGAACCGCGTTGCTGACGACCGTATGACCGACGAGGCACTCGATGCGTTTATGGATGGACTCGCGCGCGTCTGCGAGTGCGCCGAGGCCGTGGGTGGGCAAATACTGATCGAGCCCGGCTGGAACGAGACGGTCAACACGCCAGATCGCTGCCGTGAGGTGCTGGAGCGCGTCCCGAGTCCGGCGCTCGGCGTGATCTACGACCCGGTGTCGCTGCTGCATCCCAGCGTCGTTGGCGAGGCGCAGGAAATCACCGCGCGTATGCTCTACTTATGCGGCAGTAAGATTCGCGTGCTGCACGCCAAGGATTTTGAGGTCGTCGACAACGAGGACGAAGCCGGTTGGTGCGATGGCACGGGTTCGCGCCTGGCGTGTCACGGCGTGGGCGAGACGGGCCGCTATGACTTTGAGCCCGTGGTGGCCTGGGCGGCTGCCGCCTGTCCGGGGATCCCTTGCGTGGTCGAGAACAGCGTGCCGGCGACGGCGGCTAGCTGCCTGGCGACACTCGAGCGCATGTCCGCTCACTGCGGGGCTTCGCATCGCGAGATATAGCATTGGCTTTTGCCGTGGCAGCATATTGAGTTTGCCTGATTGAGGGCGGCGGTGAAGGTTTTGTTTATCGTCGCCTCATTGGATTACATCAAAAAGGGGAGTTGCGTGGCTATCCACATTATCGAAGAGGCGAATCGTTGCCTAGGTTGCAAAAGGGCGTTCTGCCAGCTTAAAGGCTGTCCGGTTCAGACGCCTATTCCGCAGGTCATCGACCTGTTTAAGCAGCGTCGTCTGGAAGAGGCAGGTGAGCTGCTGTTCCAGAACAACCCCATGAGCGCGGTCTGCTCCATGATCTGCAACCATTCGGGCCAGTGCGAGGGCGCGTGCATTCAGGGCCGCAAGGGCGCACCGGTGCATTTTTCGAGTATCGAGAACTATATCTCGACTGCATATTTGGACCGTAAGGAGTGGAAGCCCGCGCCGTCGTGCGGCAAGCAGGTTGCCGTGGTCGGTTCCGGTCCTGCCGGCATTACCGTGGCCATTAAGATGGCCCAGCTGGGCTGTGCCGTCACGGTGTTTGAGCAACGCCCCGAGATCGGCGGCGTGCTGGAGTACGGCATCCCCGAGTTTCGCCTGCCCCGTGCTCTCGTGCAAAAGTACCGTCACGTGATGTGCTCGCTTGGCGTACGCGTCCGTCCCTCGACCACCATTGGCGGCGCGCTGCATATCGACGACCTGCTGCGCGACGGCTACGATGCAGTCTTTGTGGGCACCGGTACCTGGCGCGCCCGAAAGCTGGGTATTCCCGGCGAGTCGCGTGGCAACGTACTGTTTGGTATCGATTACCTAGTCGATCCCACGAGCGTGGCGATCGGTCAGAACGTGGCGGTTATCGGCGCCGGCAACGTGGCCATGGATGTTGCCCGTACGGCTCTGCGCTCGGGCGCTCGCAAGGTTACCGTGTATGCCCGATCGCGCCATATCTCGGCCATCGATGACGAGGTCGAGCTGACCGAGCTTGACGGTGCCGAGATCGTGCGCGGCAAGGCGATCTGCGCCATCGACGATAACGGTCCGGTGTTCGAGACGGCTATCTTTGACGAGGACGACAACGTGGTGGGCTACGAGGAAGAACTTGACCATGTGCCCGCCGACACGGTTGTGATTGCGGCCTCGCAAGTGCCTAAGGACAAGCTGGTGCTTACGACGGGCGGTCTGGAGACCGACCATCGCGGTCTTCTTTCGGTCGATGAGTGCGGCATGACCACCGTGCCTGGCGTCTTTGCCGCCGGTGACGTGGTCAACGGCCCGCTCACCGTGGTCCATGCCGTAGCCGGCGCCAAGCTCGCCGTCGAAGGCATGACCAGCTATCTGGGCCTCTAACCCACCCCGCCCATCAGTTGCGGTGGAATACGGACTGTTTTGGCTGTCAAAGGCCTTATCTACTCCGTATTCCACCGCAACTTTTTGTGGGCTGAGTAAAAGCCGGGGGAGCGTGTACGGTCGGGTACAGCGCAGTTGCTGATACAATAAGTACGTTAGCAACTGCCGCCGAGCGGCTCAAACGAAAGGAACCCTGTATGGAGTCCTCCGCCTATCCAATGCTCTTTAGTCCGATCAAGGTCGGTACGACCGAGGTCAAGAACCGCGTCTTTATGCCGCCGGTATCTACCAACCTGGCCGACCACGGCTATGTGACCGACGACTTGGTCGATCATTACCGTGCCCGCGCCAAGGGCGGCGTGGGCCTGATCATCACCGAGGTCGTGACGGTCGAGCCCACCTATACCTATCTGCCGGGCGATATGTGCTGTTACGACGACACGTTCATCCCTGGCTGGGAAAAGCTCGCCGCCGCCGTCCACGAGTACGGCTGCAAGATCATGCCGCAGCTCTTCCACCCCGCCTACATGGCCTTTAACATTCCGGGCACGCCGCGCCTGATCGCTCCGTCCTTTGTGGGCCCGTCCTATGCCCGCGAGGCGCCGCGTCCCATTACGGTAGATGAGATCCACGAGCTCACGCATCAGTTTGGCGACGCTGCCGTGCGTATGCAGAAGGCCGGCGTCGATGGCGTCGAGGTTCATGCGGCGCACGCCCATGGCATGCTTGGCGGCTTTTTGACCCCGCTCTATAACAAGCGTACCGACGAGTACGGTGGCTCGCTCGACGCCCGCATGCGCTTTTTGCTCGAGGTCATCGCCGAGATTCGCGAGCGCTGCGGCGAGGACTTCATCATCGACGTCCGTATCTCGGGCGACGAGTACACCGATGGCGGCCTGACTCTCAACGACATGATCTACGTCTCGCGTCGCCTGGAGAAGGCTGGCGTCGACATGATCCACGTGTCGGGCGGTACTACCATCAAGCGCGGCTCCGCCATTCCCGCCGCCGGCACCCAGCAGGCCTCGCATGCCGCCTGCTCGCGCGAGATTAAGAAGCACGTCAACATTCCTGTCGCCACGGTCGGCCGTATCAACGAGGCCTGGATCGCCGAGGAACTGATTGAGGATGGCGCTGCCGATATCTGCATGATGGGCCGCGCCAATCTGTGCGATGCCGAGTTCTGCAACAAGGCTGCTGCCGGCAACGCCGACGACATCCGCCCCTGCATCGGTTGCCTGCGCTGCCTGAACGGTATCATGTTCGGCAAGCGCATCTCCTGCACCGTCAACCCGGATGTGGAGCGTGACGAGGCTGGCTACGAGCCTGCCGCCGAGGCAAAGAACGTGCTCGTTGTGGGTGCCGGTCCCGCGGGCATGGAGGCAGCCTACATTGCCGCCAAGCGCGGCCATAACGTGGTGCTCGTGGACAAGCAGGACGAACCGGGCGGCGAGATGCGCATCGCGGCCGTTCCGCCGGCAAAGCAGGAACTCACCCGCGTGATCAAGTACCAGTATCGCCGTCTTGCTGAGGCGGGCGTGAAGTGCGTCTTTGGTACCGAGCTTTCGGCCGAGGATATTCAGCGCGACTACGCGGGTTACGAGGTTGTCCTGGCCTATGGCGCCGAACCCATCGCCCCGGCCTTTATGCAGGGCTTTAAGCAGGTCATGACGGCTGATGACCTGCTGGGCGGCAAGGCTTTCCCGGGCAAGAAGATCGTCATTGTGGGCGGCGGCACCGTCGGCTGCGAGACGGCCGATTACCTGGCCCCGTTGGTCAACGATCTGTCGCCGGCAAACCGCGACGTCACCGTTATCGAGATGACCAAGACGCTCGCCGCCAACGAGGGCGGCGCCGGTCGCGCGGTCCTCATCACGCGTATGCTTTCCAAGGGCGTTCACGTGCTGACCGAGGCCAAGGTGACCGAGATTACCGAGGACACCATCAGTTACGAAAAGGACGGCGAGGTCCACACCATCGCCGACGCCGACACGCTGGTGCTTGCCATGGGTTACCGCCCCAACACCAAGCTGGCCGATGACCTTGCCGTTGCCGGCGTTGCCACCCACGTGCTGGGCGATGCCCAGAAGTGCGGCAACATCCGCGACGCCATCGGCGACGGCTACAAGGTCGCCTGCGAGCTGTAGGCTCTTGGCAAATAGGGGAGCGGCCGCCTTGCGGTGACTCAAGCGATAGCCAATCTAAAAAGGCGCCGCGACACATGGATCGTCGCGGCGCCTTTTGTCTGGCGGTTTGTTGGGGGTCGGTGCGCCCCGTGGGCCTTATTACAGGCCCAAGATCTCCTTGACCTTGGCGATGATGGCCTCGTCGGTGGCGTTGGCAAAGAAGTACTCCTGGAAGTGCTCACCAGCGAGGGCGCCCTTCACCAGATCCTGATCGATCTCGCCCAGGACGTCGACGAGCGGACGCATGGTCACAGCGCGCACGCCGTCGAGGATCTTCTTGTTGCGCTGCTCGGGCTCAACGCGCTCGGCGGGGTAGCCGTTGCCCGAGCCAAAGCCAAAGAGCTTCTCGAAGGTGTACTCGAGGTTGAGCTCCTGGCCCCAGCCGTTCTTGAGGGCGAAGGGCATGGCGACGGCATTGCCATCGTTGACCTGGGCAAAGGTGTAGGCATCCAGCGGGTCGGCAACATGGCCGCACAGCACGCCGGGGAAGGAGTTGCAGGCGAGCATGGCGCCCTCGCCGGTGCCGCAACCGGTCACGACGTAGTCGGCAGCGCCGGAGTTGAGCAGCACGGCGGCAAGAATGCCGTTCTGCACGTAGGTGAGGGGCTTGGAGTCGGCGTCGGCATACATGCCATAGTTAAAGACGGTGTGCCCCATGGGCTCGACAACCTTCTTAAGGGCAGCCTCGATCATGGGGTTCTTGGAGTTCTGAGAATTCTCGTTGATTAGAGCGATCTTCATTTGAGTCAACCTTTCAACTTAATCTTCCAGTTTTTTGTTTCTGTGCGCGGGCGGCGGCAAAGCCAACCCGCGATGAGCTATGCGGGCGGTCGGCAGTTAAGTCTGTCGCGAGTTCCGCACGAGCCGAGGTGCCTGTGCTAGCTGATGCGTGACGGTGGCGAGGGCGCGCGGAGTGCGGCAGATTGGCGTGAAAGAGGAGCGAAGCGTACTTCGGTACGCGAGCGACGGTTTGAATGCCAAGGTGCCGTGCTCCGCGCGGCCGCAGCCTACTGCGGCTGCTTGCCGATGTAGGCCAGAATGCCGCCGTCCACGTACAGAATGTGCCCGTTGACGAAGTTCGATGCGTCGGAAGCCAGGAACACGGCGGGGCCCTTCAGGTCCTCGGGCGTGCCCCAACGGGCGGCCGGCGTCTTGGCAATGATGAACTGGTCAAACGGGTGGCGGCTGCCGTCGGGCTGCGTCTCGCGCAGCGGTGCGGTCTGCGGCGTGGCGATGTAGCCGGGCCCAATGCCGTTGCACTGGATATTGGCCTCGCCAAACTCGGAGCAGATGTTCTTGGTGAGCATCTTGAGTCCGCCCTTGGCGGCGGCATAGCCGGCGATGGTCTCGCGGCCCAGCTCGCTCATCATGGAGCAGATATTGATGATCTTGCCGTGACCCTTGGCGATCATGCCCGGCAGGCAGGCCTTGGACACGATGAACGGGGCATTGAGGTCGATGTCGACGACGCGACGAAAGTCCTCGGCGCTCATGTCGAGCATCGGGGTGCGCTGGATGACACCGGCGTTGTTGACCAGGATGTCGGGCGTGGTGCCAAAATCGGCCTCGATCTTGGAGATGAGCTCGGCGACGACAGTCTCGTCGGTGACGTCGGCTACATAGCCGTGAGCATCAAAGCCCAGCTCGCGGTAATGCTTCTCGGCCTCGGCGACCTTGTCGGCGTGACGGGCGTTAAAGGCGATCCTGGCGCCGGCTTCGCCGAGTGCCTCGGCCATGGCCATGCCGATGCCATAGGTGGCGCCGGTCACGAGCGCGACCTTGCCGTC
>URFE01000071.1:0-10109 GCA_900546965.1 uncultured Collinsella sp. | reverse complement strand
AGCTGCGGAAACGCGGGGTCCGTTCAGGCTGTTGCGTTGAGATTGAAAATCAACCTTTAACCGTTGACGGTTTCTGTCGTGCCCAAATCGGTTTCGCTCAAAACTGCCGGTACGACAATCGTCCGGTCCTCTACAATGAATCCATTGTTTAAACGTTTCCCCACGCGCAACGCGCCTCGATATTCGGAAGGCAGAACATGCTGCAAAAAATCCAACGCTTTGGCGGGGCAATGTTCGCGCCCGCCATGCTGTTTTCTATATCAGGCCTCATGGTCGGCGTCTCCGCTCTCGCAACGACTGCGGACATCGTCGGCGATCTCGCCGTATACGGAACCCCTTGGTACGCTTTTTGGACCATCATCCAGCGCGGCTCGTGGACGGTCTTTAAACGCCTCCCACTCCTTTTTGCCGTAGCGCTGCCCATCGGCCTTGCCCAAAAACAACCGGCTCGTTGCTGCCTCGAGGCTCTCGTCGCCTATTTTGCCTATTGCTTCTTTTTGAGCGAAATCATTAAGCTGAGCGGAGACAATCTTGGACTTAAGTACCCGTCGTCTTTGACCTCCGCTAGCGGCATCACCATCATCGACGGCATCAAGACGCTCGACACCGGCATTATCGGCCCGCTGGCGGTGTCGGCAACCGTCGTCGCCATCCATGACCGCTTCTACGATGCCAAGGTTCCCGATTGGCTCGGTACCTTCTCGGGCTCCTCGCTGGTCTACCTCATCAGCTTTTTTGCCGTGTTCGCCCTTGCCGCCATCTCGGCCGCCATCGTGCCCTTCGTATACGCTGTGACCGAAACACTGCGCCACGCACTTACGAGCGTCGGCCCCTTTGGCGTGGGCATCTTTGTGCTTTTGGAGCGAGCGCTCGAGCCCATGGGGCTGCACCACCTGCTCTACATGCCGATCTACTACGACAACCTGGTCATTAACGACGGCATCTACGCCACGTGGAGCAGTTTGCTCCCCATCCTCTCCCATAGCACGCGCCCCCTTAATGAACTTGCGCCGTGGGCCGGTTTTACCGCCACCGGCTGGGTCAAGCTCTTTGGCCTTCCCGCCATCGCAGCCGCGTTCTACTCCACCGCAAAACCAGAGCGCCGCGCCGGCCTCAGGGTCATCCTTGTTCCCGCCATCATCGCCTCGGTGGTTTGCGGCGTTACCGAGCCACTCGAGTTTCTCTTTATGTTCACCCACCCCGGGCTCTTTTTGCTCTACGCCGTCTTATCGTCTTGCCTTGCCACAACCATGAATCTCTTTGGCATCGTCGGCATCTTCTCGGGCGGCCTCATGGAGATGGCAGCCTTCAACTTTATTCCGCTCATGCGCACGCATGCCGGTGCCTATCTTTTGGCGCTCGGTATCGGCCTTGCCTTTAGCCTCATCTTTTTTGTTAGTTTTCGAGCACTCATCTTGGTCAATGACCTTAAGACGCCGGGCCGCGAGGATCATGTCGCCAATCGCGCGGCAATCGATCATTTAACGGGAAGCGGCTTTGCCAAAGAGCAATCTCCCAATGACGAGGTCAATAGTCGATCCGATCAAGATCACGTCCTCGCTGAGCGGGCAATTCAGCTTTTAGGTGGCGTTGGCAATATCGTGGGCGCAACCAACTGCGCCACGCGCCTGCGCGTCGAGGTCGCAGACCCTTCCATCGTTGCAGATAACGCGGCGTTTGTCGCGGCGGGCGCCAAGGGCCTCATCATTACGGGCAAGACCGCCCAGGTGATCATCGGCATCTCCGTTCCCCGCGTTAAAGAGCATTTTGACCAGATCATGGGCCTCGAGCCGGGATTTGTGCCCACCGCCTCGGCCTCCCCTGTCGCCAGCCCAACCCACAAGCACGGCGATATCTGCTTCTTCGACATTGACGGCACGCTCGCCTGGCAAGACCCCAGGCTCGCCCAAGACCTTCCCGAAGACGAGCGGGACCTCTCCCCCTATCCCAACGAGGCGGTTTCGCAGGCAATCCGCGAGTTTGTCGCCAACGGCAACATGGCCTTTATCTGCACGGGACGCACCCTGAGCTGCATCCACCCCAAACTTCTTGAGCTGCCTTGGACCGGCATCGTCTGTCTTGCGGGCGGTTACGCCGAGATCAACGGACACGCAATTCGCGATCTGTCGATGACGCCCAGTATGCTGCAGCGTCTTGCCCCCTACCTTGAGCAATCGGGCGAGGTCATCCGCTTTGAGGGCCTCAACGGCGTCGTGCGCATGAGTGCCGATGCCCCCGATGCCCCCGGATACGCGCGCACCCTAGGCGACGCAGTCACGCAGCTGCAACATTACAGCGCCTACAAGATCTTGATGTCTACATCGCTCGCCAACCACATCGCTCAAGATAAGGCACTTGAGCCGCTGCTGTGCTTTAACGAGCTCGAACTCGAGGTAACCGAAATCTCGCCCCGCGAATGCACGAAGCGCGGGGGCATCCAGTCTGTACTCGACGCCCTCGATCCCCACCACGGAACCGTATACGGCATCGGCGACGCCAGCAATGACGTCTCGCTGATGAACGCCGTCGATGTCGGTATCGCCATGGGCAATGCGCCGGACTATCTCAAAAAGCGCGCCGACTACATCACCGACTCGGTCGACAAAGATGGCGTCGTCAAGGCGCTCGAGCACTTTAGGCTTATATAAGCAGCCGGCACGCGCACGCGTCCCGTTTCCCCAAATCGACAAAACAGACGCGCCAGCAACTCCAATGTGGCAATATGGTATCTGCACACCGCAACGATGCAACCTAAGAAAGAATGCGAGAACCCGTGTCCAGTCCGTTTACCAGCTTTTTAGCCCAGCACTTTGGCCAGATCAACGACTATCTGGCCACGTTCTTTGACGGACAGGCGACCTCTGCCGATATCGAGCGCTACCTGTATACCCCGCTCTCGACATTTACGGCCAATGCCGGCAAGCGCCACCGCCCGCTCATCTGCATGCTCGCCGCCACCGCGGTAGGTGGCAGCTTTGAGAGCGCCCGCAGCGCGGCGGCAGCTATCGAGCACTTTCAGTCGGGAGCGCTTATCCATGACGACATAGCCGACAACGGCCAGCTGCGTCGCGGCAAGCCTTGCATGCACCTTACCGAGGGCACGGGCCTTGCCATCAACTGCGGCGATCTGGCGCTCACCATGGTCACCAAGACGGTTCTCGACGACCCTACGCTGGAGTCCGACGTGAAGCTGCGCGTGCTCCACGAGCTTACCGAGATGATCGTCCGCACCATTGAGGGTCAAGCACTCGACCTGGGTTGGGTCCGTGACGGGCGCTTTGATATCTCGGTTGATGACTACCTGGACATGGCGACGCACAAGACCGCGTTTTACAGCGGAGCCACGCCACTTGCTGCCGGAGCCATTATCGGCGGCGGCAGCGATGGGCAAATCGAAGCGCTGCGCGCCTTTGGTCTGCACACGGGCCTTGCCTTTCAGATTCAGGACGATCTGCTCAACTTGATCGGCACCAAAGAGGCCGCCAACAAGGACTTCCGCACCGATATCACCGAGGGCAAGCGCACCCTCGTCGCCGTGCGCGCCCTGTCAGACGAGCGTTATCACGACGAGGTCGAGGCAATCCTTTCCTCGGGCACCGAGGACCCCGCGCAACTTGCACGCGCCGTGGAGATCTTCCAAGAGACCGGCTCCATCGATTACGCCCACACTTACGCGCTCGACCTGACCGCTAAGGCCAAAGCGGCCATCGAGAACGTTGAGCTTGATCCGCACGCACGCGAGCTGTTCCTCTCCATGGCAGATTTCTTTGTGGAGCGCCTTAACTAACGGGGGTTATAAAACCTGTCAGCAGCGTATTTAGGCACAACTTGCTACACTGTTGAGTGCATGTTTATGCATCCCTTTGCGTTGTCTATCCGACAGACGCTCAAATAGTACGAATGGTACGCCGAAAGGGGTTCGTTCATGGAACCTATTACAACGGGCATGCAAGGAGCAGCCGTCGAGGACGTGCAGTCTCGTCTCCTGCAGCTCGGCTACACGATTGATGCCGCCGAAGTCACCGACAAGTACTTTGGAGCCACCACTGAGCAGGCCGTCAGCACCTTCAGGCTCGACAGCGGCCTTGCTGCCGGTCATGCCGTCGATATTCCCTGTTGGAGCGCCCTTGTAGACGCTTCGTATAAGCTGGGCGACCGCACCCTCTATCTGCGCATGCCCAATTTCCATGGCGCCGATGTGCAGGCCCTGCAGCGCGCTCTCAACGTTTTGGGCTTTGCCTGTGGCGAAGACGACGGCTACTTTGGTCCGCATACCGAGGCCGCCCTGCAGCAGTTCCAGGAAAATGTTGGCCTGTTTGCCGACGGCATGGCCTTCCAGGACACCTACGCCTACATCAACCGCCTGCACCATGTGTGGGAGGGCAAGCCCTCGGTCACCGAAGCCGAGTCCCGTATCGGTTTTGCTCGCGCCGCCAACGTGCTCGAGCGCTTCCAGATTGCCGTTATCGGCGAGGACCCCATCGCACGCAGCGTTGCGTCGCGCATGTGGAATATCGCCACGGCAACGACCGACAACAGCGGCATGATGCTCTGCGACTCCGAGGTCCCAACCGACGTTGACCTGGTGCTCGAGATCGCAAGCGACGAGCTGCCCGCCGACGCCGCACCGCGCGCCACGATTGCCCTCGCCGAGTGCCACAACCTGGCCCAGCGCATCCGCACTGCCAATGTCGCCGCGCAGCAGAAGCCGGCACGCATTCGCATTGAGCTCACGGGCATGACGCGCTACAACGGCACCTTCACGGCCAGCGACGCGCAGACACTCGCCGTACGCCTGCTCGACGGCGTTTGCGATGCCCTCGCAGATTAGGTAAACTAAACGAGTTGCTTTTGGGCAACACCACACATTGGGACGTAGTTCAACGGTAGAACTCCGGTTTTTGGTGCCGGCTGTTGGGGGTTCGAATCCCTCCGTCCCAGCCATTAAAATTGAGCGCCCTGAGCCCATAACGGCCCAGGGCGCTTTCTTGTGGGCAAGCGGAGGGATTCGAACCCGCAAGGCAACACAACTTCTCGTCCAACACGAGAAAAATCTGCCTTCAAAAGACAGGCGCCCCAAGCCCATTAGGACCAAGAGCGCCTTACATCTAGAAAATATCAGCCCAGTTCCGAAAAGCGAGCCGCCATCTACAAAATGGCGCGTGGCCCCGGCGGACCGGGCATTAAGTTTGTCGCGAGTTCCGCACGAACAGGAGGCCACTTAACCTCGATGTTTTGGACGTGACAGCGAGAGGGGCCCTGGTATGGCAAGGTGACGTGAAACAAGGCGGCGCTGACCTTCTGGTCGCGCCGCCGAAGTTGAACGTCAGATTGCCGTGCCAGGGCCCCTCGCAGCGTCAAGAAGACCGCCGTTCGGTAGAACGGCGGAGCTAATTGTTCAGCATGCGGTCGAAGCTTCCCGAGTCGCCATCCCGATAGTCTGCGGTCATCAGAATCTCCTGCGGAATGCGCCCGCCTTCACGTAGCACGTTGCGGAACTGCACGCGCGTAACCATGGGCAGATCCTTGATCGTCGCCGCCAGGTTCTGCGGCACGCCCTGGTTGGCAGCCGCGGGCTCGCACTCGCCGCCGGCCTTCACGCGACGCTTATGCTCGGCGAGCATGGCGCGGTACATGCCGGCATGCAGGCGAATCTCAACCACATTGGCATTGCGAGTCTGCTCGACAATGCGCGCGCCCTCGCGATCGATATCGCCTACGTAGTAGACGTAGTTAAAGCGATAGCCAATCTCAGCCAGATAATCGTCCAGGGCATGCGAGACGCTCGCCTTGCATCCGCCGCCAAAAATCACGCCGCCCACCTTGATGCCAAAGAGCTTGGCGTGCTTGCGGCCACGCAGCAGCTTGACGATCTCGTCGTAGGTGTCCAGGTTCTCGACCATAATGAACGGCTTGTCGGCGCCCAGCGTAAAGAAGCCCGTAAAGTGCACGGGGCGATTGGGGGCGACCTTGATCGCCTGCATGCTGATGCCCTTTTCGGTCATACGCCTGATCAAGCGCTCACCGTGCTTGCCGTCAAAAGCCTTCTCGTCGTTAAGGATCTGGTAGGCACGCTGGCGGCGCGAGGCAACCGGCGTATCGGCACCTCGGTTCTGCTCGATCCAAGCCTGGATGATAGCGATTTCCTCGGCAATCTTGCGGTTGGACATCTCGTTATGCTGAGTGCGCTGCGGATCCTTTTTGCCGTCCTTGCCCTCGACCTTTACAATCTGTGTCTGCTGCTCCTTGATCTTAGAGAGCGCCGTGGGCGTAGGGACAACTTTGAGCAGCTGCCTGCCTAAAACGCGGGCAAGGGCAAACGCCGAGGCCTCGCCGTGAACGGCCGACTTGGGCTGCTGGGCAGCAGTATCTGCTGCGGCAGACTCCGGCTTCCTCTGAGACTTGCACTTAGAATCGCCTTGGGAATTGCGCTCGCGCTTCGGCATAGACGCCTGCTTCTGCTGACGAACGGACTTGCTCTCCTTCGCCGGCTGGCGCTTAGGCTGCCCCGAAGAAACCTCGGCCTTCGCATCCTCGTTCTGCGGCGTGGTCTTCTCGGCCGCAGTCTCGGCATGGGAACTGCGGCCCCCACGATGGCGACGGCGGCGAGGCTTGCTCGACGCGCCCTGCTCCGTCTGCTCATCAGTAGGCTGCTGGCCCTTGGCCTCGGCATCAACCTCAAGCTGCGGCTCAACAGGCTTTTGCTCGCGAGCCACCGGCTCAACGGCCTTCTCGTCCTTCTCGCCCTGAGTGGTCGAAGCCGGTTCGCTCTTCTCCTGACGCCTTACGGGATACGCGCGCCCCGCAAAACCGCGGCCGGGACGACACGAACCCGGAGCCTTCTTGGCAGACTCCTCAACATCGTCTGCAACCTCAGAAGACTCTTCAACCTCACGCGCGGCATCCTGCTGTGCAGTCTTAAAGTGAGCACCGCGACGACGCTTGGGCTCTTGGGCCTCCACGGGCTTTTGCTCCCTCGCGGGCTTCTGCGACTCGGCAGCAACCTCGGTCTCAACAGCCTCAGCATCCGTCTCACCCTTTCGAGCAACGGCGCGACGGAAGCGCTCCTGCTGGGCGCGGCGCTGCGCATCGCGCTTGCCACCCCCGCCAAAACCGCCGCGTCCTGCCTTGGCCGTAAAGGCACGCACGACGTTCTCATCGAGCAACTCATCGGTATCGACATGCTCACGCGGAGCAGCTTCTTCCACAGCAGGCACGTCAGCGGAATCCTCGACGACAAAACCCTCGACGGACTCGGCAGGCTGCTCTTGGGCATCGCGGATCTCGGCATTGATGGTATAGAACGCCGGGCGCCCGTTAATGCCGCTACCCTCGATCCTGGTCACGATCTTTGCCGCGATAAGCTCATCGCGCATCGCCTTGGTGTCGCACTCCTTATCGACGGAGCGGAAAATCTGCGCCAGCGCACTCGACTTAATCTTGAGCGCCTTGCGGCAGAGCAGGTCGTAGGCAACCAGCTTGGCGCGCTCGGCAGAAAGCGACGTCTGGCTGCTCAGGCGCTCAGCCAAAGCATCGACATTGTTTTGATTATCGGAATATACCGTCTTGGCCACGGGGCCCCTTTCATATGTACACATATACGTCTATATGGTACAACGCACGCCCTTATCCACGCAAAACATCTGCGAGAACACTCGAGCGTCACCCGCTTTCGCATGAAAAAAAGACCGAGTCCGCGTCGTTGCGGACCCGGTCTTTCCGAGTCATATGGATGAGAGATTCAACCCGTCCGACCGACTAGGCCTTGACGGCCTCGGCGTCGGCAGGAGCCTCGGCGGCAGCGGCGCGACCGTACTCGGCCTTGCCCATATCGGACCACTCGGGCTCCTCGTCGGGCATGGAGCCAGCCTCCTTGCCGAAGAACTCCTTGAGGCAGTTGACGGCGACGATGAGGCCCAGGACCATCAGCAGGACGGCAAAGACGAGCTGCAGGCCCTTGGTGGCGGCGACGGAGACGGCGGCCGTGGTGGCGGTAGCCGGGATGGTGCCGAAGAAGCCGTAAGCCTGGACGGCGGCCATGCAGCCCATGGCGCTCTGGACCAGCGAGGTGAAGGTGCAGCAGAGCAGGAAGACGACGGGCACGTAGAGCATCCAACCCTTGCGGCCGGTGCACTTGCAGAACACGGCGAGGGTGATCATGGTCATGCCGCCGAGCAGCTGGTTGGAAGCACCAAAGAGCGGCCAGATGTTGGCATAGCCACCAAAAGCGAGGGCGAGACCGGGAAGCAGGGTGACGACCGTGGCGAACCAGGGGTTGCCGAGGACCTTCATGTAGCCGGCCTTGGACTCGATGGCCAGGGCGTCGTTGGTCTGGGCAAAGAACTCGGAGAACGAGGTGCGGGCGATGCGGGCGACGGCGTCGAGCGAGGTCAGGGCCAGAGCGGAGACGTTCATGGTCATGAAGACGGTAGCGAGCGTGCCGTCAACACCGAAGGCCTGCATACCGCGGGAGATGCCGGCGGCGAAGATCTGGAACGGGGTGGAAGCGACACCGGCGTTGAGAGCGCCAGTACCGGCGGTGTTCATATCGGAGAACATGATGCCGGCGACGATGATGGCAAGGATGCCAACGAAGGACTCGACGATCATGGCGCCGTAACCGACCTTGACGGCGTCCTGCTCCTTCTCGACCTGCTTAGAAGAGGTGCCGGAAGAAACGAGGCTGTGGAAACCGGAGAGAGCACCGCAAGCGACGGAGACGAACAGGACCGGGAACATCATGCCGGAGGCAGTGGAGAAGCCGGTGAAGACCGGAGCGGTGATAGTAGCCTGACCGTTGACGCCCAAGACGACGATGCCGAGGACAGCGCAGACGATCATGACGATCATCATGATGGAAGTGAGGTAGTCACGCGGGGTCTTGAGCATCTGGATGGGCATAGCGCCAGCGAAGACCAGGTAGACCATGACGACGGCGAACCACTGGAACTTATCCAGGTAGACCGGGAACTGCATACCGACGGCGAACATGAGGACCATGAGGACCACGCCGGTGACGAACTCGGCAGCACCGGTAAGGTTGAACTTCTTCTGGGCCCAACCAAAGGCGATAGCGACGAAGGTGAACAGGATGGAGATGGTACCAGCGCAGCCGGCGGCATAGGACTTGGTGAAGTCGATGGCACCGGTAGCAGCACCAGAAGCGTCAACGGCCGGGGTGAACATGAACGTCTTGCAGACCATGTCGGTGAAGGCGGCGATGACGATGATGCAGAACAGCCAGCAGAACAGCAGGAACAGGCGACGGCCGGTCTTGCCGATGTACTTCTCGATGAGCTGAGCGAGCGACTTGCCGTTGTTCTTCATCGAAGCGTACAGGGCACCAAAGTCGTGGACGGCACCAAAGAAGATGCCGCCGACGAGGACCCAGAGCACGACGGGCAGCCAGCCAAAGGCCATGGCGACGATCGTACCCGTAACAGGACCAGCACCGCAGATCGAGCTGAACTGGTGCGAGAACGCGGTGAAGGCGGAGACGGGCGAGAAGCTGTTGCCGTCCTTCATGCGCTTGGCCGGCGTGAGGGCCTCTTTGTCAACGCCCCACTTGTTGGCCAGCCAGCGGCCATAGCCCAGATAGCCGCAGGCGAGCACCGCCGCGGCCACAACCATGAGCAAAACTCCGTTCATTACATTTCCTCCTCTAAAAAGAACTTCCTAGACATAAAAAATGAGGGCCGTCGGTTGCGCTCGACGGCCCTCATCTTCATCAGCCGCCCGTTATCGTACGGGCTAGCTGTATGTGCTAACCCGCATCAGATAATTACTACGCTGATAATGTTTAGCTGATGCGTGAACATGTCTAAGAAATCCTCTTCAATCATGATGCGAACGATCCGTGCGTGTTCACATCCCCCAGTGGTTGAAAAGGAGTATGAAACTTTAGTTACCTAAAGTCAACGCAAATTTGTAATGAATTTTCAACTTTTTTGGATTTCTCGGTATAAAACGCCACTGACCTTGGACTTTACCCCACGACAGTTTTTGCATGAGAGATGCCCCTGAGAGCCGCGGGAGCCGGGCGGCGCATATGAACTTTCCTGCTCTACAGTCCTGCGCAAGACGGAAAGCACATTAAGTGCTTTCCTTTG
>URFE01000070.1:0-10203 GCA_900546965.1 uncultured Collinsella sp. | reverse complement strand
TGATCTCGTTGTTGGACTTGCCCTTGGGGTCAAAGTCGGAGCCGCCCTTGCCGCCGCCCATGGGAAGGGTGGTCAGGCTGTTCTTGAGGATCTGCTCCAGGCCCAGGAACTTGAGCATACCCAGGGTGACCGTCGGGTTAAAGCGCAGGCCGCCCTTGTAGGGTCCAATGGCAGAGTTGAACTCGACGCGGTAACCGCGGTTGACCTGAACCTTGCCCTGGTCGTCGACCCAGGGAACACGGAACATGACGATGCGCTCGGGCTCGACGAGGCGCTCAAGCAGGGCGGCCTCCTCGTACTCGGGATGGGCGTCGAGCGCCGGCTGGATGGTGCCGAGAATCTCGGTCGCGGCCTGGATGAACTCAGGCTGCTCGGGATAGCGGGCCTTGAGCTCGTCGAGAACTTTCTGCGTGTAGCTCATGCTTCCTCCAATTGATGGAAAAGAAAAGTGTCGTTCGAGGCGCCCCATGCGCCGCGAGCTTTATCGAGTATGGATAATATCGCACTGTTGCAGCAAAGTTTCGCATAAGCCGACGAGCAGATGTTTCGTTTTGATTACGATGCAGGTAGAGGCGTTTTTGAGCACCCAACGCGCAAATCGCGTGTTTCGAAGCTGTTTCGTCCACATGTTCCAAACCACCACATTGGGCGCCTTTGTGGTGGTGTGGTGGTTAGAGGACGAGCTGATGGTAGTCGGCGGGGGTTATGCGGCCCTCGGTGGCAGCGCGGAAGGCAGAGAGCGCATCGCCCGAGAACGGCATGGCCCAGCACAGCCCGCAACCTGCGGTAATGGAGCCGGGCAAAGGCATAACGCGCCCGGGCACGCCGGCGGCAAGGCACAGCTGCTCGCATTCCATCACATCGAAGGTGCTGTCGAACGAAACGATAATCTTGCGCTCGTGGTCGAGGGCATCACCGGACGGGCCTTCGCGGTGTGCCTCACGATACGCCGCGGCGGCCGCTTCCTCTTCCGCAGTATGTCCACAGCCACCGCAGCCGCAGGTACAGGGCTCGGAACCATCGCAAGTGCAAGGCTCTCCCGTGTCGGGACAAATATCGTGAGACATGGCAACTCCAATCGTCTAGGCGAGTAACTCGGCCGCCGCAAACTCCTCGGGCGTATTGACGTTTTCGAAGCAGAGCGTCGAGCCCGCGGCCTTAACGATCTGCGGTTCATCCATATAACCAGCCTGAACGCAATTGATCAGGCAGCGAATGCGCTGGCGGTCGCAGGCGAGCAGCTCATGGGCAACCGGCGCACACGCGTCACGGCGCCAGACGGCGCAAAGCGGCTCAATCCCCCGCTCCTCGCACGGCACGCACACGTCGAGCGCCTCGGCCTCAACACGATCGGCAAGCGCGCCGATGAGTTCCGGCGAGACAAACGGCATATCGCAGGCGACGATCGCCACGAGCGGCAATCGGGCCGCGGCCAACGAGCTCGCGATGCCGCGCATGGCACCCGCCGGCCCCTCAAGGTCCGGAACTATTTGCGGCACCAGGCCGCCAAACGCGCGCTCCTCAAGATAGGCAAGCTCGCCGGGACGCGAAGTCGTCACGACCAACTCGCCGGCAACTGGCGCCAGCCGACCCAGCACGCGCTCGATGAGCGGCTCGCCGCAAAACGCCATGCGCGCCTTATCGCAGCCCATGCGCGAGGACAGCCCGCCCGCCTGGACGACACAAGAAAGATCGGCACGTCTTACGGTAGTCATACGGCAAAACACCTCCATCGGCATGCTCGAAACTCGGTGCACGAAGCTAAATACAGCCGCCGAAATAGCGGCGCCACGAAAAGCTCGTGCAAAAACAAAACAGCGCCTTTGCGGCACGCAGCAAGACCGCGAGCACAAAAGCGCTGGTAGCGTATGGCGGGAACGTATGTGAATCGAACACATCCAAGACGTTTTGCACGCCTCGCAACGGTTTTGAGGACCGCGGAGCCCACCGGAGCCCATCCGTTCCCAAGTGCGGCGGTATTTTACCAAACCGAGCAGCCGATCTAGCGCAGGGAGCGCAGGCCGCCGGCCTCCTTGTCGAGCACCGTAAAGCGCACGGCATCCAGGTGCTCCAAGATGCTGATGGCACGCTTGCGCGACACACCCAGCGCCTCGCGCAGCACGCTCGTGGTGGCAGCGCCGCCGGCTGCCTCAATGGCGGCGGCGACGAGCTCGCGCGCACGGGCCTCGGCGTCAGCAGACAGGGCAACGTCGCGCTCGACCTTAACGATCGAGCGATTGAGCGAAAGCTCGCGCAGGGCACGCGTCATGGTGTCGCGACCGAGCTGCAGCTGTTCGCCCACCTCGGGCAACGTCGGTGCATCGAGGCCAGCCTCGTCAAGCAGCGCGACGATGCGCTCGCAAGCCTCTCGCACCACGCGTGCCGCCGCGGCGGCCGAATGAGGATCGAATACCTCGGCGCCCTCGGCGGCGCACACGCCACGCGAGCAGCCCTCGGCAATCAGAGCCGCGTCAACGCCTTCATCAGCGGCAGGCCACGCTGCATGGGCAACGGCGCCGGGCGTAAAGCCCGTTTCCTTGGGGGCCGCCGCGTGCATGGCTGACAGGGTCGCCGCCAGTGAATCCATCGCAGCGTCGAGCACCACGGCGTCCGCCAAGAGGCCTGCATCGCCCGCGGCAAGCTTGCGAACGGAGCCCTGCGCCACCAATCCGCGCAGTGCGGCATCGGCCTCGCCGACACCAAGATCCAAAGCCTCGGCAACATCAGCCGTCGTAACCGGCAGCGTCTGTAGCGCCAGCCAAGCGCCCACACCGCCCGCGATATCGCCGGCCTCAAGCGCCACATACAGCGCACGCTCTCCTTCGGCAAGCTCGCGCGAACGACGGCAACGCGAAAGCAGCACACGCCCGCCGCCAATGAGCATAACGGGCGAATACGACAGCACCACGGCATGGTCTCCGGCACACAGCGGCAGCGGGTCCTCCAGGCGCACCTGCACGGTACGGGTCTCGCCCACCGCCATGGGGGCCTCGCCCTCCAAAAGCATGATGCGGCCGACGACCTCGGCCGTGCCGGCCATCACATGCACACGCGCGCCCGACTCGAGCACGCGCGGCTTGGTGCCCTCGCGGCCCAGGTAGGTGAACGTCATCATAAAGCGCAACGTCTGGCCAAAGCGGTCCGCCACGCCCAGCATCTCGCCACGGTCAAGCGCCGCGACACCGTCACCAACTAGGTTGAGCGCCACACGCTGACCAGGCAGCGCGCGCGGCGTATCGCCATGCACCTGAATCCCGCGCACGCGACAGACCGTGCGCGACGGCAAAGCCATCAGCTCGTCGCCCACCGCAACCGGCGCATCGTGCAACGTTCCCGTTACGACGGTGCCGACGCCCTTGATCGTAAAGCAGCGGTCGATGGGCAGACGCGGCGCGGCATCGGTGCGCTCGGCACGGTCGCGGCAGGCATCCCAGCAGGCACTTACCTGCTCGTCGAGCACCGCAAGCAGCCCGTCGATCCCCTCGCCCGTCTTAGACGACACGGGCACAATCGGCGCGCCCGCAAACACGGTACCCGACAAAAAGTCATCGACATCGAGCTCGGCAAGCTCGGTCATCTCGGCATCGGCCAGGTCACACATCGTCAGCGCCACCACCATATGCGTGACGCCCAGCAGCTCCAGCACGTGCACGTGCTCGCGGGTCTGCGGCATCACGCCCTCAACGGCAGAGACCACCAGCACGGCAACGTCGATGCCTGTCGCACCCTGCACCATGGCGCGCAGGTAATGCGCGTGGCCCGGCACGTCGACCAGGCCGACGATCTTGCCACTCGGCAGTGCCAGCTCGCCAAAGCCCAGCTCCACGGTCATACCGCGACGGCGCTCAACCTCCAGACGGTCGGGATTCTTGCCGGTCAGCGCCTCGATCAATGCCGACTTGCCGTGGTCAACGTGGCCCGCCGTGCCAACGATAACGGGACACTCCACCAGCGCCTGAACCTCACTCATCGAGCAATCGCCTTCTCAACGCACGCGACGAGCGTCGATGCCGCCGTCTCGATATCGCGGTCGCCCACGAGCGTACGGACGTCAAACAAAATGCGATCGTGCGAGGTTCGTGTGACGACCGGAGTGTCGAAATCTTGGACGAGCGAGCGCTTGAGTGCGTCAACGGAAAGACGCTCATCGACAAGACGCACGGCAACGCACATGGTGGGCAACTCGACGGTAGGCAGCGAGCCGCCACCAGGGGTCGACGATTCCTCGACGATCTCCACCTGAACGGCGCACGGGCAACCGGCCTTATCGAGCCCGGCGACCATACGATCGCGCAGCTTGCGGGCACGTCGCTCCAAATGGGCCTGCGGCAGCGTGAGCATGTTGAGCACCGGCACCTCGCGATGAGCCACATCCGCCCCATCCAAGTAGATGCGCAGTGTAGCCTCGAGCGCCGCCAGTGCGAGCTTACCCGGACGCAAGGCGCGCATAAGCGGATGCGACCCGCAGGCCTGGACCAGATCGCGACGGCCCATGATAATGCCTGCCTGCGCGGCACCGAGCAGCTTATCGCCCGAGCACGACACGATATCGAGCCCCGCCGCGACCGAAGCCGGCGTGGGCTCCTCACCGCCGCGCACCAGGATGTCATCGGGCAAAAGTGCGCCCGACCCCTGATCCTCGTAGAACAGCAGGCCATGCTTGTGGGCCAGGGCGGCAAGCTCCCGAGAGCCCACCTCCTCGTGAAAGCCCTCAATGCGATAGTTGGAAGGATGGACCTTAAGGATCATGGCCGTTTCGGGCGTGATGGCGCGCTCGTAGTCGCCCAGGTGCGTGCGGTTGGTGGCGCCGACCTCGACGAGTTTGGCGCCCGAAGCCGCCATGACATCGGGGATGCGGAAGCTGCCGCCAATCTCGACAAGCTCGCCGCGGCTGACGATAACCTCCTTGCCTGCGGCATGGGTCGCCAGCACCAGCAGTACCGCGGCGGCGTTGTTGTTGACCACGAGCGCGTCCTCGGCACCGGCGAGCGAGCGGATCAGCTGCGCGGCGTGCTCCTTGCGCGACCCGCGCGAACAGGTGTCGACGCTGTACTCGAGCGTGCTATACCCGCGCGCGACCTCGGCCACGGCTTTGGCAGCTGATTCCGCGAGCGGGGCGCGACCCAAGTTGGTATGGATAACCACACCCGTAGCGTTGACGGCGGGACGCAGACTCGGCAGCGCGGAGCGATGCGCACGCCATTCGATGGCCGAGGCCAGCTCGCGCTTAGAGCGCGGGGCGGCACCGGCACGAATTGCGGCGCGCTCCTCATCGAGCTCGGCCGTGACGGCGGCATGCACCACCGCGTCGCAGGTCTCCCCCGCCGCCTTCACAACCGGCCACTCTGCGAGCAGCTCGTTGACGGAGGGAATGGCGCGCAGGCGGGCGCGCACCTCATCGGACATGTTCTGGCTATCGCTCATGTGCGGCCTTTCAAAACCAAAGGTGAATCAATCGTTCGAATGTCAAACTATCAGCCAATTCGATCAGCTGAGTCAATTACTCGCTATTATCCTCGCGTGCCGCGATCTTTTCCACGCGAACGGCGTTTTCCTGGGTGAGCGCAGCGCCCGTCAACGGGTCCCAACGCAACGGCGTATGGTCGAGCGGGCCCACGCCCAAGGCTTGAGCGCCACCGGCATCGGCGCCAAACGAACGCCCGCCGGGAGCGGCCGAGGTGAAGATGCACGCCGGATGCAGATAGGGCGTCGTCTCCACGCGCACGCGGTCGCGGCCCATGTCGCTCACGAGTTCGACGATCTCGCCGTCGGCGATGCCCATGTGCGCAGCAGCATCGGCATTCATCTGCACGGCATCCAAGTCGGAACCCGCCTCGGCGGCGCCAGCCGCCGCAAGTCTGCGCGAGGTATGCGACTCAAAGGGACGGTTGCCACTAATGAGGCGAAACATCCCCGGGCCGGGCTCCACCATGGGCGCAATCCAGTTGGGCACACGACCCATGCCGACTCGTTCCCATACGTCGCTTGCCAGCGCAATTTTGCCGCCGGCAAGCGGAATCGCCGGCTCACCCGTGCGCGGCGGCAGCGCCACGCCCGTATCGGCCCAGCCGCGCTCCTTGAGCTCGTCCAGATCGATCCCAAAAGGCGCCACCTGGGCAGCCGCCAGATCGTCAGACGTAAACTGGAAATACTCGCCCACGCCACACGCCTGCGCCAGACCGGCAAAAATCTCCCGACCGGGACGTGTGTCGTCATGCTGCACAGACAGCACGGCGTTGCGGTAGAACACGCGCGCATCGTTGCGGTCCACGACCGTGCCCACACCGCGGTCGGCCTCCAGATACGTCACGTCGGGCAGCACGAAGTCAGAAGCACGCGCCGTCTCGGACCAGCGAATATCAATCGTCACGAGCAGGTCGAGCTGCTGCAAGATGCCAAGCCACGCATCGGCGTTGCCATAGCCCGCACCGGGGTTACTGGCATAGACGATAAGCCCGCGCAGCTCACCGGCAAGGATGGACTGACCGATGGTCGTGCACAGGCCGCGCACCGGATCGACCAGCGGATAGCGCTCGGACCCCAGCTTGGGCTCGCGCGGCACCGGCGGCGTCGCAAAGCGCATGGGATCAAGGTCGCCCAATACAAGCGGTGTGGGCGGGTTGAGCGCACCGCCCGCGTGTCCGATGCAGCCCAGTAGCACATCGACCAAGCAGATAGCGCGCGCGGTCTGGGTGCTATTGGCATACGCAATACCGATGCCGCCATGAAAGCCCGCATCCACCACAGCGGCAGGCGCCGCAGCAGCCAGGTCGCGCGCCGTCGCGCGGATGTCATCTGCCGGCACGTCGCACATGGACTTGGCCCACTCGGGCGTCCAAGCGCCAGCCGCCTGCGCCAGCTCATCAAAACCCGTGGTATAGCGGGCCACAAAGTCGTGGTCGTACAGGTTCTCGGCAATCAGCACATGGGCGATACCCAACAGCAGCGCCAAGTCGCAGCCCGGGCGCACGCGCAGCCAACGGTCGGCAAGCGCGGCCGAGCCGCTGCGCCGGGGGTCAACCACGATGATCTTCGCCCCGCGCCGGCGCGCATCGTTGAGCGCATCAACGGCCCCCATCGTCGACGAATCGACAATGGAACGACCCAGGTACATGATGCAGTCGGTATGCGGCAGGTCGGAGGCGGGACTATAGCCCAAGCTATGCTCCCAACCGGTAAGTCGGCTTACCTCGCAGGCGCCATCGGCACCGTACACATTGGGCGAACCCAGCGCATGCATAAGGCGATAGGCCCAGTAGCGATCAAACGAGGGAACGCCGAGCGTCATGCCCAGCGCACGAGGTCCGCGCTCGTCAACAATCCCCAAAAGACGCTTGGCAATCTGCGCGAACGCCTCGTCCCACGAAATCGCATCGAACCCCGAGCCATCCTGGCGGCGGCGCATGGGATGCAAAATCCGGTCGCGCTCGTCAAACGGCATTGCCAGGCGATGCCGTCCGCGGGCGCACAGGGCACGCGCCGCGCACGGGTGCCCCGGCACCGGCAACTCAGCCACCACGCGACCGTCCTCAACGTGTGCCGCAAAGGCGCAATCGGCATAGCATCCCCCGCATGTGGTCACCACGGCGCGACCGTCACGCTTCACAGCAGATGCCATCTCGATTACCCCTTTCATCAGTCAAACACAACAGGCCAAAAGCCCGGCAACGGGCCCCAGACCCAAAAAGCCTCCCGCACGGCAACGCCCCGCGGGAGGCCCAACGTCAAACAGACGATACCTTACGCCTCGGACTTCTTGGCGTAGATAAACCAGTAGCCGAGCGCGACCAGAACCGCGCCGCCCACGATGTTGCCCAGCGTGGCGGCGGACAGGTTAAACGCAATGCCCGCGGCGTTGAGCGCATCGGCGCCGGCGACGTCGGCACCATAGCCGCACGCGTGCATCACGGCACCCATGGGCAAAAAGTACATGTTGGCGACGCAGTGCTCAAAACCACAGGCCACAAAGGCGGCGATGGGCAGCAGAATGCCCACAACCTTATCGACCACGGTCTTGCCGGCGGTACCGATCCACACGGCCAGGCACACAAAGATGTTGCACAGGATGCCGCGGAAGAAGATCGTCACCCAGTCGACCGTCACCTTGCCGGCGGCGACGCTCACCATGGAATTGGCGACCGCCTCGCCGTTGAGTTTGTAAATGCCGGCCATGTACACCAAAAAGACGATGAACAGGGCACCGACAAAGTTACCGACCCATACGACGACCCAAGCCTTGAGCATCTGGACCAAGGTGATCTTTTTGCTCTTGAGCGCGCAGACCATAAGCGAATTGCCGGTAAACAGCTCGGCACCGCACACCAGCACCAGCACCAGGCCCAGGCAAAAGCACAGGCCGCCCACGACGCGCTGGGCGCCCCAGCCCAGCGTGCTATCGCTCAAGAACACGGTAAAGAACAGGCCGCCGAAGGCAATGAACGCGCCGGCGAACATTGCCAACAGAAAGGCCTTTGCGACCGGCAGGTTGGCCTTGGTCACGCCGGCGGCCTCGGTCTTGGACTCGATCGCGGCGGGTGCCAGGCAATCGGGAGCGGGGTACTCCACCTTGGAATCTGCCATGTCAATCACTTCTTTCCTAATCAGCAGGGACAAGCGCTCCTATTGCTCTTGTCCCAAGCGGACAAAGTGGGAAAAGTCGTTGGCGGCCACGGCGTCGTACACGGCGTCGACGGCGTCAAAGACTTCCGGGGACATGGGGTTGTAGAACTCCGTGTCGCCCGGCTGAATCCCAACGAAGACGATATCATCACACGATTGCTCAATCTCTTCGATCAGAATCGACAAAGGAAGCGAATGCGTGGTGAACATCGACTTGCGGGCCACGTCACGTTTGTCGAGCAAGCGGATGGACCCGACGGGCAGTGCCATGTCGGCGGCATCGACCAAGACCAGACGAGGCGGACGCTCGCGCTTGACCTCGATGATGTCGTCCTCGGGCGTTTGGCCGCCGTCGATGGTGTACCAACCGGCAATGGGCGCGTCCTCCATCTTTTTGGAGAGCACGGGGCCGGCGGCATCGTCGGCACGCAGCACGCTTCCCGCCGTGAGCACGATACCCGCAAACGGGACTCCGTTCACACGTCCATCTACAATGCGACCCATTACTGCAACCTTCCCGTCAGATACACGCCCGACACATCGCGCACGCGCTCCACCAGATCGCGGAACTTCATTAAGAACGCGACCTGCTGGGCATGCAGGCCAAAGTCGTCATCGAACACCGAGATGCCGGCCTTGGCAGAACCGCGAAAACCGCGCTCGTCGAGCAGCGCATCGCAGGCCTCGAGCAGCGACGGCACCGCCGCCTTGTCGAGCTGGCACTCACCAAAGGAGCGGATGGCCTCAAACTTGGTTTTGGCCTCCCCCTCCGGCAGCGCGTCGACGAGCGAATAGAACACATCCACCGGCACCGACAGGCGCGGCTCAAAGCAGTCGAGCACGCCGGTGTGGTGGCCCACGGCGAGCGTGTAGTACAGCACGTCGCAGGCCTCCTGGGGAACGTCTTCCTCGGTCTCCACAAACTTACGCGTGAGCTCATAGAAGACCACCTGGTCGGGCGCGTGGCCCAGGCAGGGGTCGGCGACGCCCTCGGCGGCCTCGTCGCTTGCGCGCGAGGCATCGCCAAAAGAGCCGCCGAGCATGCCGGGGCCCGCAAAGTAACCAGAGCGGTCCGGGAGCTCCATCTAGCGACCTCCGGCCAGCACCAGATCCTGCAGCGCCGAGTACACCTCAACACGGCGAGGATCATCCTGCTTGTCGATGAGCAGCGCCATGGCACCGCGGATATCGCCCTTGGGCGCGCCCTCGAGCGTATCCATAAACTCGTTGGCCAGGTCGCGGCCGTAACGGTAGCCGCTCATGGCGCGAGCCTCGCGCTCGATGGCAACGCGCAGCTTGTACGGCACGCCGGGGTGCAGGATATCGGCCTGCTCGCCGGCGGCCTCCACCGTGGTCTCGGCATGGAGCTTTTGGTCCAGCAGACCGAGCGCCATGGCAAAGCCGTAGACGGTCTGCGCGGGGCTGGGCGGGCAGCCGGGGATATAGACATCGACCGGCAGAATCTTATCCGTGCCGCCCCAGACGCAGTAGTTGTCGTAGAAGATGCCGCCGGTGCAGCCGCACGCGCCATAGGCTGTCTCTTATACACATCTCCGAGCCCACGAGACATCTCAGGAACTCGTA
>URFE01000069.1:0-10322 GCA_900546965.1 uncultured Collinsella sp. | reverse complement strand
TTTTGGTCTGGGCGAAATGATGAACTTGCCGGGCGTCTTTATGGCCGATCCCGAGACCTGTGCTCGTATCGACGCTGCCAATCAGACGCCGTCCAAACAGGTTGACGGTCATGCCCCGCTCGTTGCCGGCAAGGACCTCAACGCCTATGCCGCGGCGGGTATTATCGCCGACCACGAGTCGACGATTCCCGAGGAGGCGCTCGATAAACTGTCCCGCGGCATGTATGTGATGCTGCGTGAGGGCACGTGCAGCCACGACCTGGCCAATTTGTCCCCGATGCTGCTGGAGAATCCTGCCCGCGCCCGCCGCTGCTGCTTTGCGACCGACGACCGCGCTCCCTCCGATGCTCTTTCGACCGGCATGATCGACAATGCCTGCCGCGTGGCTATCGAGGCCGGTATCGACCCCGTGGTCGCCATCTCCATGGCGTCCCTTTCTACGGCTGAGGCATTTGGCCTGGACCACGGCTGCCGCGACCCGCACGAGCTCCGCGGCGCAATCGCCCCGGGCAAGCGCGCCGACCTGCTGTTGCTCGATGACCTGACGTTTGCCAAGGCTCCGCATCGTGTCTATGCCGCCGGTGCTCTGGTGGCGCAGGACGGCACCTTTGTGGGCGAGATTGCACCCGAGATGGCCGAGGTTGCGGCCCTTGCCGATGAGCTGCGCGCTTCCGTTAAACTGCCGAAGCTATCGCTCGACGTGTTCGACTATGCCTTTAAGCCGGGCGAGGCCGTGATCGACGTGGTGCCGGGCAAGGCCATCACGGGTATGGCTCGCCCCGAGAGTGCCGAGGGCCTGCGCCGCATTATGCTGATCGAGCGCCACGGCCGCGGCGTGTCGCTGCAGGCCGAGGGCGTCGACGGCGATGGCCCCGCTGGCCTGGGTCTGGTCGGCAAGCATATCGGTCGCGGCTGGGTGCGCGGCTTTACCATCACGGGCGGTGCCATCGCCTCGACGATCGGCCACGACTCGCACAACGTGTGCGTGGTGGGCGACAGCGCGGCTGATATGATGGCTGCCGTCGAGGCCGTGGGCCAGGGCGGCCACGTGCTGGTGCGCAACGGCAAGGTCGTGGCGCGTATTCCGCTGGCGCTCGGTGGCCTTATGAGCGAAGGCACGGCCGAGGACGTTGCTGCGCAGCACGACGACTTTATGGTCAAGGCGCGCGCCATGGGTATTGAGCCGCCGCTCGACCCCATCATGGGCATCATCTTCCTGCCCCTGCCGGTCATCCCGACGCTCCGCATCCGCCCCGAGGGCATGTTCGACGTCACAACCTTCACCTACGCCGACTAGTCATCGGGGACGCACTTAAACGACTAGTTGTAACGTTTATGACTGCGGGGTCTTATTTGAGCTCCCTTTGGGTACGTTGGAATCGGATACACGCTCGATTCCAACAAGTCCGAAGGGAGCTTTTCTATGGTTAAACTGATTGCATCCGATATGGACGGCACGTTGCTTGACGAAAACGGCCAGGTGCCTCCCGAGACCTACGAACTGATTTTGGCGCTACGCGAGCATGGCGTGCATTTTGCCGCATCGTCAGGCCGCCGCTACGATCGCCTGTGCGAGTTCTTTGCGCCCGTTCGCGACAAGATGGACTTTGTCGCAGCTAACGGTGCCCAGGTCTACGCCGACGGCAAAATGGTAGACCGCGAGGTATATTCGCACCTGGCGATTCGAAAGCTCGCCCAGGCCGTCGCGACGTTTCCCAATCTGCATCTTGCGCTCTTCGACCGAACCAAGTCCTTTTTGCTCGATGACGAGTGCAAGTTTGTGCGTGAAGTCGATAAAGACCTTCCCAATGCCGAGCGCATTTGGGAGCTGCCCGAGCCCAGCGTAAATATCATCAAGGCGAGTATCTTTTGCGACGACGGTGCCGTTATGGACAGTGCGTACGTGCTGCAGCGCGAACTCGGTCAGCTCTTTACTTTCGCGCCTTCGGGCAACGCGTGGATCGACGCCATGCAGCCCGGCGTGTCGAAGGCCTCGGGCATCGCGCAGCTCGCGGAGCATTACGGCATTGGGCGCGACGAGGTCATGGCGTTTGGCGACTCGATGAACGATTACGAGATCATTCGCTTTGTCGGCACGGGTTGTGCGATGGAAAATGCACGTCCCGCGCTCAAGGCCGTTGCCGATCGCGTGGTGGGGCGCAACCGCGACCACGCCGTCCAGCAGGAGCTTCGCCACGTTTTGGAGAGCCTCGCTTAATCCGGCAGATGGGGACGTTCCTTATCTGCCGGCAGTGGGGGACAGTCCTTGCAGCTTTCTCGCGAAGAGCGTCCCCAACGACTAGTCGTTTAAGAACGTCCCCAGTGACTGACCAATGACTAAGCGAGGGCGGCCATGATGGTGCGGGCGACGCCGTCGTGGTCGTTGTCGTATTCGGTGATGGCGTCGGCGGCCTCGCGATCTTCGGGCTCGGCGTTGATCATGGCCATGCCATGGCCCGCTGCCTGCAGCATGGGGATGTCGTTGATGTTGTCGCCGAACGCCCAGGCGTCGGCGAGACGCTCGCCCAGATGCTCGCATAGCCACGTGAGGGCCGTTCCCTTGGTGGCGCCCTTACCCATGACCTCGATATTCATGGTGTAAGAACGCGTGACCTCAATGCCTCCGAGCGTGTCGAGCGCCGCCGCGATGGCGTCGCGATCGGCCGGGTTGTGCCAGTACATGGCGATGCGTTCGAGCGTCTCGACCTCGTCGATCTTGCTGTCGATATCCATGTCGATCGGTGTTCGTGTGCGCTTGAGCGAAGCTGCGATGTGGGGGTCGCCGCCGCAGAACTCATCCAGGCGCGTGTAGAGCGAGCGGGGGAGGAAGCACTGCCCGTCCGCGAAGATATCGAAGGTCACATCGTGGCCGGCTGCAATGCTATGGACGCGGTGGGCGATGGCGCGGTCGAGCGGTCGGCTCAAAATGCGCGTGGCACGCGAGACATCGGTGGGCACAACGTCGTCGAGCTGCCAGACGCTGGCACCGTTGGCGCAGACCGCGTAGTGTACGGCGGGGTGGGCGAGGATGGGCTCAAAGATGCCCGACAGAGGACGCCCCGTGCAGGGTACAAACTCAATCCCACGTCGAGCGAGTTCGTCGAGCATTGCCCAGGTGGCGTCGCTCATCTGCTTATCACTCGTCAGCAGCGTTCCATCCATATCGGAAAACACAATCATTCGCTGCAATCCTTTCTACTGGCATAAAAAGCGTGGCCGAGGGCGGTGATGCCCTGGCCACGCTCGGGTTCTATAACGGTCTGCGTCCTAACGATCGGCGAGCGGCTTGTACTCCAGCGGCTCGATAACCGGGCGATACGCGGGACGGATGATGCGGTGCGCGCAGAAGAGCTCTTCCATGCGGTGCGCAGACCAGCCGGCCATGCGGGCGACGGCGAACAGCGGCGTAAAGAGCGTCTCGGGCACGCCGAGCATCTTATAGATAAAGCCCGTGTACAGGTCGATGTTGGCGCAGATGGGCTTGGTCATGCCGTGATCGCGCATCACTTGCGGGGCCAGGCGCTCGATGCGCTCGATGAGTGCGAACTCTTCACCCAAGTCCTTCTTGGCTGCCAGCGAGCGCGCGTAACGGCGGCAGACCTCGGCGCGCGGGTCGCTGAGCGTATAGACGGCGTGGCCCATGCCGTAGATGAGGCCCGTGCCGTCGAAGGCCTGCTTGTCGAGGATCTTGCCCAGGTAGGCCGCGACCTCGTCCTCGTCCTCCCAGTTGGAGACATGCGCGCGGATGTCCTCGTGCATAGACACGACCTTGGCATTGGCACCGCCGTGGCGCGGGCCCTTGAGCGAGCCGATAGCCGCGGCGTAGGCGGAATACGGATCGGTGGCCGAAGACGACAGCACGCGGCAAGCGAAGGTAGAGTTGTTGCCGCCGCCGTGCTCGGCATGCAGCATGAGCATAACGTCGAGCAGCATCGCCTCATCGCGGGTGAACGCCATGCCGCCGCGCAGGACCTGTAGGATGGTCTCGGCGGTGGAGAGACCGGGCGTAGGGTGCGGCACGTGAACCTCGGAGCCGCGAAGCTTGGCGACCGAGGCCATGTGTGCGAAGGCGGCAATGCGCGGGAGACGTGCGAGCATGGAAATGGCGACGTCGATTTCGTGCTCGGGCGTGATCACGTCTGGTTCGGCATCGAAGGCGTAGAGCAGCAGCACGGCGCGCTGGAGCACGTTCATGATGCTCGACGACACCGTGGTCATGGGGAACTCTTTGACGTACTCGTCGCTCAGATGTCTAAAGGCACCCAGGCGCTCGCAGAAGCCGTCGAGCTCTTCCTTGTTGGGCAGCGAACCCGTGATAAGCAGATAGGCGACTTCCTCGTAGCCGTAGCGATTCTCGGCCTGGGCATTGTTGACCAGATCCTCGATGCTGTAGCCGCGAAGCGTGAGCTTGCCCTGATCGGGCACGACCTTTCCGTCGACCTTGTTGTAGCCGTGCACATCCGAGATACGAGTGAGGCCCGCGACCACGCCCGAGCCGTCGGCATTGCGCAGGCCGCGCTTGACATTGTGCTCGACAAACAGGTCCTCGTCATAAGGGTCGGTCGGCAGGCCGTGGTAGAGGCTTTCGCTCTCAGACGAAATCTGGCGGCTTGCTTCGTAATCCAGAACCAGTCGGCTCAAGTGGTCATCGAAGCGGTAATAGATTTTCTTGGCGTCGTAGGCCATGCGCGCTCCTCTCCGGGCCGCATCGGGGTGGCTTGCATGGGCATGCGCGCGTCAGGCTATCCCCAGCGGCTTGCTCGCTACAGGCGGTACATAAAGTTAAAGACGTCCTCGCGCTGGATGGACACGTTAACGCCCGAAAGCTCGCCGGCCTCGGCCAGGGCCTTCTGCAGCTCGGCGAAGTCGAGCTTGGACTCGGCGGTATCGGCCAGCATGGTCATGGTGAAGATGTCCTCGATAATGGACTGCGTGATGTCGCGGATGTCGACGTTGGCCTCGCCCAGGACACGGGTGACGCCGGCGACGATACCGGGGCGGTTCTTGCCAAGGACGGTGATGACGATGCGGGAGGACGAGATCTCGGCCATGGGAAACCCTTTCGCGTGGTTGCGGCGCGCGGGTGCGCTCCGCTACGGTACAGTGTTCATCATTGTACCTGTCTGGCGCCAAAAGGGGTGTGCTTACTGCGGCGTTACACGTCTGCAACATGGGAGAAGGGGCAACAGGGCGCGTGTCCGCTGCGGTTGGCCACGCCGTGTTGCACAAAGACCGTGAACCTTTTGTGGGACGCGCGGCGCCGTGGTACCATAGCCGAGTTTGTTGTCTTGGTCGGAAACCAAGACGCCTTATGCGCTGATCGGTAACCAGCGCCTGACCAATAAGGAGTCCTACCATGAAGCAGGGTATCCATCCCCAGTATGTCGAGTGCACGGTGACGTGCTCCTGCGGCAACACCTTCAAGACGCACGCTACCGTGTCCGAGATGAAGGTCGAGCTTTGCAACGAGTGCCACCCGTTCTACACCGGCCAGCAGAAGTTCGTCGACACCGGTGGACGCGTCCAGCGCTTCGCCGACAAGTTCGGTGGCGCCGCTGCCGCCCAGCTCAAGAAGGCTGAGGAGGCCAAGGCCGCCAAGGCCGCCAAGGCTGCTGAGGCCGAGGCCGCTCGCAAGGCCGCCGCTGAGGCTAAGGCTGCCGAGAAGGCTAAGCGTGCCGCTAAGTTCGCCGAGGAGGCTGCCAAGCAGGCCGCCGAGGCTCCCGCAGAGGCTCCCGTCGAGGAAGCCGCTGCCGAGGCCGAGACCACCGAGGCTGCTGAGTAAATAGCTCGCCGCGGAATCACTCGCATTCATGGCATGAGGGCCGTGCATCCATTTGGGTGCGCGGCCCTTTTCTTTTATTGGTGCAAGCTAACCTGTCCCCGTGGCACCAAATGGCAGAGAGACGGCGTTTGCTCAGATAAAACCTGCCAAAATAAACCTGTTCCATTGCGGCAGGTTGGTCATAGTTATTACGTGGCGGTCGAGGTCGACCGTATAGGCCGCGCCTTGTTTGGCTAAAGTACAATCATCTGTGTTTAACTCGCCCGCAGCTGCACGGCGTGGGCGATGGCCAAAAAGGAAAACCACATGGGATTCATGTCAAAGCTGCTGTCCTTTGGATCCGATAAGGACCTTAAGCGCTACTACAAGATCGTCGACCAGATCAACGGTCTTGAGCCCCAGTTTGAGAAGATGACCGAGGAGGAACTCCGCGGCCAGACCGATAAGTTCCGCGAGCGTTACGCCAACGGCGAGTCGCTCGACGACATGCTCCCCGAGGCCTTTGCCACCGTGCGTGAGGCTTCCAAGCGCACCATGGGTATGCGCCACTTTGACGTGCAGCTCATTGGCGCCATGGCACTGCACGAGGGCCACATCGCCGAGATGAAGACCGGCGAAGGTAAGACCCTCGTCTCCACGTTGGCCGGCTATCTCAACGCTATTGCCGGCAAGGGCGTGCACGTCGTTACTGTCAATGATTACCTTGCCAAGCGCGACTCCGAGTGGATGGGCCGCATCTATAAGTACCTGGGCATGACCGTCGGTCTGCTCCAGAACAACATGCCGCTCGAGCTCAAGCGCCCGGCCTACCAGGCCGACGTCACCTATGGCACCAACTCCGAGTTCGGCTTTGATTACCTGCGCGACAACATGGTTACCCGTCCCGAGCAGCGCGTGCAGCGCGGCCACAACTACGCCATCGTCGACGAGGTTGACTCCATCCTGATCGATGAGGCCCGCACCCCGCTGATCATCTCGGGCGCTGGCACCAAGTCCGCCAGTACCTACAAGGACTTCGCGCGTGCCGTGCGTGGCCTTGAGCGCGGCGAGGACGTGTCGCACGATATGCTTACCGCCACCGAGGATGTTGAACCCACGGGCGACTACGTCATGGACGAGGCCAAGCACACCATCGCCGCCACCGAGCGCGGTCTTAAGAAGATCGAGCGCCGCCTGGGTATCGATGACATCTATGCCGATCTCTCCGGCCAGCTGGTCAACCACCTGCAGCAGGCGCTGAAGGCCCAGTACATGTTCCACCGCGACAAGCAGTACGTGGTCACCAACGGCGAGGTCAAGATCGTCGACGAGTTCACCGGCCGCATTATGGAAGGCCGCCGTTACTCCGAGGGCCTGCACCAGGCCATCGAGGCCAAAGAGGGCGTGCTCGTACGCGAGGAGAACCAGACCCTGGCCACCATCACCCTGCAGAACTACTTCCGTCTGTATGACAAGCTCTCCGGCATGACCGGCACGGCACTCACCGAGGATGCTGAGTTCCGCGAGATCTACAAGCTGCCCGTCGAGGTCATCCCCTCCAACAAACCCGTTCAGCGTGTTGACCACGAGGACCTGGTGTACCGTACCATTCAGGCCAAGTACAACGCCGTCGCCGACGATGTCGAGCAGCGTCACGCCAAAGGTCAGCCGGTCCTGGTGGGCACCGTTTCCATCGAGAGCTCCGAGAAGCTGTCTGCCGCCCTTACCAAGCGCGGCATCGCACACGAGGTCCTCAACGCCAAGCACCATGAACGCGAGGCCCACATCGTTGCCCAGGCCGGACGCTACGGCGCCGTGACCATCGCCACCAACATGGCCGGTCGTGGTACCGACATCCTGCTGGGCGGCAACCCCGACGAGCTGGTGCGCGAGCGCCTTGAGTACGAGGGCCTGACCATGGAGGACGTGACGCCCGAGCAGCTTGAGCAGTTTAACGCCGAGGCCAAGGAGACCTGCAAGGCCGAGCGCGAGCGCGTGCTTGCCGCCGGCGGCCTGACCGTTATCGGCACCGAGCGCCATGAGTCCCGTCGTATCGACAACCAGCTGCGCGGCCGCTCCGGCCGTCAGGGCGATCCGGGCGAGACCCAGTTCTACCTGTCGCTCGAGGACGACCTCATGCGCCTGTTCGGTGGCGACAAGATGGACCGCGTCTCCAAGATGATGGTCACGGCCGACATGGGCGACGATATGCCCATCCAGCACAAGATCATCTCCAAGGCCGTCGAGAGCGCCCAGCACAAGGTCGAGAGCATCAACTTCTCCATGCGCAAGAGCGTCCTTGAGTACGACGACGTCATGAACAAGCAGCGCCAGGTCATCTACGCCGAGCGCAACAAGATTCTGGACGGCAAGGACCTGACCGACCACATCACCGAGGTCATGCACGATACCGTGTACCGCTGCGTGCAGGAGTTCTGCACTAAGGACAGTCACGATGGCGAGCGCGACCTGGAGGGCCTGCGCAAGTGGGTTGTGGAGCTCACCGGCCACATCGACACGCCGAAGTTCCCCGACGAGGATTATGAGGCCCTGGCTGCCGATGTCCTGGCTTACGTAGAGAAGTGCTACAACATGAAGGCCGAGCGCTTGGGCGAGGACCTGATGCGCGAGCTCAACACCCAGGTCATGCTGCGCGTCATCGATACCCGCTGGATGAACTACCTGCAGGAGATGGACTACCTCAAGACCGGCATCGGCCTGCGCGGCTTTGGCCAGCGCGACCCGCTGGTCGAGTACAAGACCGAGGCCTACGGCGCGTTCCAGATGCTCGTCGACACCATGTACGAGGATTACCTGCGCACGGTTCTGCGCATCGAGATCAAGGCTGCCCCGCGTGCCGTGGAGCACAAGGAGGAGCCCGCGCTCGAGGGCGCGCGCTTCTCCGGTCCTGCCGAGGTCGATGGTGACAACGGCGACTCGGTGCTGCGCAAGCAGGCACAGGTGCAGGCCCGCACGGCTGTCCAGGGTGGTCCGGCTGCCGTCAACAACGGTGGCAAGGTGACCACCTATCGCAAGTCCGAGAGCGACGATCCGTACGTCAACGTGGGCCGCAACGACCCGTGCCCCTGCGGTAGCGGCAAGAAGTTTAAGTACTGCCACGGCAGGAATCGTTAATGGCTGAGGCTTTAGAGGTAACGCCCGCCGAGCTGGACGCGTTTGCGGACCGGCTCGGTGAGGTCGAGTCGTATCTCCACTTGGACGAGAAGCGTACCCGCGTGACCGAGCTCGAGGCCAAAAGTGTTGCCCCTGGCTTTTGGGATGACGCCGACGCCGCTCGTGCCACCATGGAGGAGATCGCGCGCACCAAGGAAGATATCGCTGCCGTGGATACCGCGCGCGGCGAGCTTTCCGATGCCCGCGCCGCGCTGGAGCTTGCCGAAGAGATGGGGGATGACCCCGACGCCGCCGCATTGCGCGAGGAGGCTGCCGCTACGGCAGAACGCCTGGCCCGCGCTATCGACGAGCTTGAGCTTTCGAGCTGGTTTACCGGTGAGTTCGATCACGGCGATGCTATTGTGACTATCAAGCCCGGACAGGGTGGTCTGGAGGCCCAGGACTGGACCTTCATGCTCTTTAAGATGTACATGAAGTACTGCCAGCGTCGCGGCTGGAAGGTCACCATCAACGACTGTCCCGCAGCCGAGGTCATCGGCATCGACCGCGCGACCTTTACCGTCGAGGGCAAGGACGCATTTGGCATGCTGCGCGCCGAGGCCGGCGTCCACCGCTTGGTTCGCATTAGCCCCACCGACGACAAGAAGCGCCGCCAGACCACGTTTGCCGGCGTCGAGGTCATCCCCGTGCTACCCGATGATATCGACATCGAGATCAGTCCCGATGACATCCGCGTGGACGTGTACCACGCGAGCGGCCCGGGCGGTCAGGGCGTCAACACCACCGACTCCGCCGTGCGCGTGACGCATTTCCCCAGCGGCATTGTGGTTACCTGTCAAAACGAGCGCAGCCAGATTCAGAACAAGGCTGCGTGCATGCAGATCCTCAAGGCCCGCCTGTACGAGATTGAGCTCGAGAAGCGCGCCGAGGCCCTGGATGAGATCCGCGGACCCAAGACCACGATTGGTTTTGGCAACCAGATTCGCAGCTACGTGCTCTACCCGTACCAGATGGTCAAGGACCTACGCACGGGCGTGGAGACCAGCAATGTCGAGGCCGTTCTTGACGATGGCGACCTGGACCCGTTTGTTATTGGCTACCATCGCTGGGCCACCGGCAACGCCGACGCGGAGACCCCGTCTGCATAAACCGCCCGGTTTATGTGGAGATGGATTAAAACCCTCCCAGCAGGGTGGTTTTGTATCCAGAGCAAACCCTGCGCAGGGGTGGTTTTTGTCCGGCGAATCGGTAGAATCGAATACAAGAAGAAGTTCAAAGCGCATCCGTTTGGGTGCGCTTTTTTGAGGGAGGCAGCATGGCATATCGTCTGGACATCAAGCGCATTCTTTCGATGAACTTCTTTCACGACCTGCCCCAGATCTGTCTCTTATACACATCTGACGCTGCCGACGACTTAATAGGTGTA
>URFE01000068.1:0-10647 GCA_900546965.1 uncultured Collinsella sp. | reverse complement strand
CGTCAGATGTGTATAAGAGACAGGACATGCTATTCCTCCTCGAGCGTGACCTTGCCGCCCAACAGGCGGTAGTGGTCGAAGAAATCGGGATAGGACTTGTTGACGGCCTCGGCGCCGTGGATCACGACCTCGCCGGTGGCACGGCTCGCGGCGATGGCGGCCATCATGGCGATGCGATGGTCGTTGTGCGAATCGACCTCGCCGCCGGTAAAGGCATCGACGCCCTTGATGATGAGGTCGTCACCGGCAATGCGCACTTGTGCGCCCAGCGCGGTGAGCTCACGGGTGGTGGTGGCCAGGCGGTCGGATTCCTTGATGCGCAGGCGGGCACAATCGCGGATGAACGTGCGGCCTTGCGCCAGCGATGCCACGGCCGAGATGACGGGCACCAGGTCTGGAATGTCGTGGGCACTCATCTCAAAGCCAGCGAGCTTGTCGGACTGCACGGTGGCGGCGTTGGTGGAGCGCACGATGCGGGCGCCAAAGCGCGAAAGCGCGGCAAGCACGTTGCGGTCGCCCTGTGCGGAGCTCAGGGACACACCCTCGACGGTGATGGGGTCGGTGCCGATAGCGCCGGCACACAGCCAAAAGGCAGCGTTGGACCAGTCACCCTCGACGGCCACGCTGCCGGGCGTGCGATACGAGCCACTGCTCACGCGGAAGTTCGTGACCTCGGGCTGGCCGTCCCGGGCGGGAATACGCTCGACGTTGACCTCGACGCCAAAGGCCTTCATGGCCTGGATCGTCAGGTTGATGTAGGGGCGGCTCTCAATGAGGCCGGTCACCTGCACGCAGGAGGGCTGGGCCAGCAGCGGGGCTGCCAGCAGCAGGCCCGAGATGTACTGCGAGCTTACGTTGCCCGGCAGCACAAAGGTGCCCGGGCGCATGCGTCCGCTCGTCTTGAGCGGAAAACCGCCCAGACCCTGTAGGTCGCAGCCGGCGGCGATGACCTCGTCCGAGAGCGGGGACAGCGGACGGGCGCCCAAGCGTCCCTGACCCACAAAAGTTGCTTCTGCGCCCAGCGCGCAGGCGACGGGCAACATAAAGCGGAGCGTGGAGCCGCTTTCGCCGCAGTCGAGCGTGCCGCCCGCAAGTGCCTTGAGCAGGCCAAACTCAACACTCTTCATGGTGGGGTGGACCTGGAAGCCGTCCTCGACGGTCTCGATGCGAGCGCCGAGCGCCGTGAGACAACGCACCGTGGCCTCGATATCGGCGCAGGTAGTGTTGCAGGTAACGTGCGTCTCGCCGTTGGCAAGCGCGGCGCAGATGATCAGGCGATGCGCCATCGACTTGGACGCGATGGCGGGAACGGTGCCCTTAAGTGGGGACGGGGTGATGCGGGCTAGCATGCGGATGCGTCTCCCTTCTGGCCGAGGCCTTCGGCAATAAGTTCGTGGAAAGTGGAAAGCGGCGTGCGGTCGATGCTGCAGCGGCCAATGCCGTGCGGAATCACCAGGTCGATGGTGTCGCCCGCGCGTTTCTTGTCGTGGAGCGCCTCGGCAAAGACGGCATCGACATCGAGGTCGCAGCGGGTCTTGAGGCCATGGCGGGCGCAGAGTTCCTCAATACGACCGGGCAGTGCAGCATCGCAAACGCCGTGCAGGGCCGCGGCACGCGTGATGATGCCCATGCCGATCGACACGCAGTTGCCGTGTCCGAGCTCAAAGTGCTCGCAGGCCTCAACGGCATGTCCGGCGCTGTGTCCAAAGTTGAGGAGCTTGCGCTGGTTGGTTTCGCGCTCGTCGGCGACGACCACGGCGCGCTTGATGTCGATATTGCGGGCGATGATGAGCGCTACGCGGGCCACATCGCGGTTGAGCAGCTCCAGCGTGAGCGGGGTCTTCTCCAGCTCGGCGAAAAGCTCCGGGTCGGCGATCACGGCGTGCTTGACGACCTCGCCGCAGCCGTCGGCGAACTGCTCGGGCGTGAGGGTGGCCAGGCACCCCACGTCGGCGATAACCACGCTCGGCTGCCAAAAGGCGCCGGCCAAGTTCTTGCCGGCAGCCAGGTCGATGGCGGTCTTGCCGCCCACCGACGAATCAACCATGGCGAGCAGGCTCGTCGGGATCTGCACAAACTTGCAGCCGCGCATGTAGGTGGCGGCCACAAAGCCCGCCACGTCGCCCACGACGCCGCCGCCGAGTGCCACGATCACGTCGGAGCGCGAAAGCTCGTGCTCGGCCACAAACTCCAAAATGGCAACATAGGTCTCGGCGCGCTTATGGGCCTCGCCGGCCTCGAAGGTGCAGATGCTCACCTCGTAGCCTGACGCCTCCAGGCTCTGCTTAACGGGCATCTGGTAGAGCGGGCCCACGTTGGTGTCCGTCACGATGACGGCCTTGGTGCCGCCGGCAGTGGCGCGCACGAGCGGTCCCGCCTGCTCCAGCAAAAACGTGCCAACATGCACCTGGTAGGGGCGTGCGGTGTCGATATCGATGGTAATCGCCATAAGCTTCGGTCCTTTCGACCTGGCGTGATTGGTGGTCTAGTGGGAGGCCTCGTCGTCGAGTGCACGCTTAATGCGGTCGCCCTCGGCAAGGAGATTCTCCAGATAGCGCTGGTCGCGGTTCTTGAGCGCTCGGCTGTAGGCGCCAAGCGACTCGATCAGATGGTCGATCTCGAAGGCGAGCGCGTCAGCGTCGTCGATCATGAGCTCGGACCACATCTGCGGGTTGAGGTGCGCCACGCGGGTGAGATCGCGGTAGCTGCCGGCCGAAAAGCCGTGGTGGACCTGGGCAGTGGGGCTCTTTACGTAGGCGTTGGATACCACGTGCGCAAGCTGGCTCGTGAAGGCGATGACGCGGTCGTGCTCGGCGGCGCTGGTCACGCTGAACTTGCCAAAGCCCAGGGGGCGCACCATCTCGCGCACCTGGCCCAAAAGCTCCAGCTTAAGTGCATCGTCCACCGCGGGTGGCACGAGCACGAGCGGGGCGCCCTGGAACAGGTCGGCGCGGGAGTGCGCATAGCCCGAGTACTGCGTGCCCGCCATGGGGTGCGCACCCACAAAGTAAAAGCCGTGCTCGCGGGCAAGCTCAAAGGCGCGCTCGCACACGATGCCCTTGACACCCACCGTGTCGATCACCACGGGACCCATGATGGCGTCGGTGTCGGTGGCGTCGGCGAGCGCCTGGGCGTGCGCCTCGAGCCACTCGATGCATGCCTCGGGATAGCAGGCAAGGACGATGATGTCGCATTCGCCGAGTGTCTTGTCGTTGAGCTCTCCGGCGACAGTGCCCATGCTGGCGGCCGTCATGACATCGTCATCGGGGTCCCAGGCCAGCACGCGAACGCCCGCCTGTGCATAGCCGCGGGCAAAGCTACCGCCGATGAGGCCCAGGCCGACGATACCGGCGCACTTGGGGCCGCCCTGGTTAACACGCGCGTTTCTCACCGTACCCATGAGCTACTCCATGGTCTCTTGGCAGACGACCTCGCGGATGGCTCGGATGCGGCGCATGGTGTCGTCGAACTGATCGGGGGTGAGGGCCTGGGCGCCGTCGGACCAGGCGCGGCTCGGCTCGTCGTGGACCTCGATCTCCAGGCCGTTGGCACCGCAGGCGGTCGCGGCGAGCGCCATGGGCTCAACGTAGCGGGTGTAGCCGGTGGCGTGGCTGGGGTCGGCGACGACGGGCAGGTGCGACAGGTGGTGCAGCACCGGCACGGCGTTGAGGTCGAAGGTATTGCGGGTGCGGGTCTCGAAGGTGCGGATGCCGCGCTCGCACAGGATGACGTTGTCGTTGCCCTCGCTCATGATGTACTCGGCGGCCATAAGCAGCTCATCGATCGTGCCGGACATGCCGCGCTTGAGCAGAATCGGGGTCTGGGTCTTGCCGACCTCCTTGAGCAGGGGGAAGTTCTGGGCGTTGCGGGCGCCGATCTGCATGACGTCAATCTTCTTGTCCAAGAAGACCTGCACGTCGCGCGGGTCCATGATCTCGGTGACGATCGGCATGTCGAGCTCGGCAGACGCCTCGCACAGCAGGTCGAGGCCGGCGGGGCCCATGCCCTGGTAGGCGTAGGGGGAGGTGCGGGGCTTGTAGGCACCGCCGCGCAGCATCGTGGCGCCGGCGGCCTTCACGCGGCGTGCGATGCGAATGAGGTTCTCGCCCTCGACGGAGCAGGGGCCGGCGATGACTTGGAACTGGTCGCCGCCGATCTTGACGCCGTGACCGCAGTCGATGACGGAGTCCTCGGGGTGGAACTTGCGGTTGGCACGCTTGAACGGCTCGGAGACGCGCTGCACGCGCTCGACGACGTCCATGGACTCGAGCAGGAACGGGTCGATCTTGGTCGTATCGCCCACCAGGCCGATGATCGTCTCGTTCTCGCCGCGCGAGACATCGGTCTTCAGACCCTTTTTCTCAATCCAGCTGACGATATGGCTTACGGCCTCGTCGCTGGCGCTCTGCTTTAGAATTGCAATCATGGTGTGCCTCTCACCTCGATGGATAACTTTTGCAAAAACGGCCCGCATCGCGAGCCGTGTATATATGGTGCATGAGAGTTTATACTATCTGACTTGCTTTTGCCTTCTAAAGTGGGCCGTTGCGCCACGTCTTCCTCGGAATTGCAAAGCTTTTTCTTTTATTTTGTTAGCCCGTGGTGCACTTGGGTATAATGCCAAACGTTGGCCCTATTAGCTCAGGGGATTAGAGCGTCTGCCTCCGGAGCAGAAGGCCGTTGGTTCGAATCCAACATGGGGCACCATTCCAATTTTGCTCGAACCCGCTGGATGTCCAATCTGGCGGGTTCGCCCTTTTTGTCGTAGTTCAGCGTGACCAGTATCTCGTCCTCCGAGACGACCGCCTGCCACACGAACGCCTTCAGCAGCGTCGCGTCGTCGAGCGCCGTCCCGCACTGCAGGAAGTCGGCGAAGCGCTCCGGGTCTATCCGCTCGTCCGTGATGGCCTCGAGGTCGTACCTCGCGCGCGCCTGCTGCTCCTCGAGCTCGGTTATGCGCTCGTTCACGCCCGGCGCTATCACGCCCTGCTCGATGGCGTTGAGGATGTTCCTCAGGCCCCTCTCCGCGGCCCTGAGCGAGTCCTCGGCCTGCCTGCGGCGAGCCCGCACCTCGGCCGTGTCCGCGCGCTCCGCTACCATGTTGGCTATCTGCAGCGCCTCTCCGCGGTCGCCGAGCAGCCCGCGCAGCGCCGAGGCTATGGAGCCCTCGAGTTCCTCGCGCCTGATGTTGCGGACGCACGACCCCGGGCAGCTGTAGTACTCGTACTTCACGTTGTTGCGGCCCCTGCCGCTCACGCCCTGCAGATTCCTGCCGCATTCCGCGCACAGCGCCGTCCCCGCGAGGGCGAAGTCGCCCCAGTTCTCGCTCGAGCGCTGCTTGCGGCACTTGATCCCCTGGACCTCCATGAACGTCACCTCGTCCACTATCGCCGGCATCCCGCCCTCGCGGACGATGCCTCCCCACTCGTACCTGCCCGTGTACCTGCGGTCGCGCAGCATCTGCTGCACCATCGCCTGGCCGCACGGGTTGCCCTTGCGCGTCCTGAGGCCGCGCCGCGCGAACTCGCGCGCTATCGCGTTCATGGACATGCGCTCCAGCCTCAGCGCGAAGGCCTCGCGCACCCACGCCGCCTGCGCCTCGTCGACCTCGTACTCGTCGTCCCCGTTCCTGCGGTAGCCGAAGATGCGCACGCCGTTGGTCTTGCACTTCAGGGCGTTGCCCTCCATTCCGCGCTTGGTCCTGATGGCGGTCTTCCTCGACTCGCAGGCGGCGAGCCCCTCGAGCAGCTTCTCGTAGATGATGCCCTCCGGGCTGTCGGGTATCGCCTCAAGTGCCGAGACCAGCTTGACGCCGTGCGTGGCGAGCTCGCGCTTGTATATCGGCGCGTCGTACTCGCCGCGGCTGAAGCGGTCCATCATGTAGACGAGGACGATCTCGCTCTCGCCGGCGTTGGCTATCATCCGCTGGAACTCGGGGCGGTCGTCGGTGCGCCCCGACACGGCGCGGTCGCAGTACTCCGCCGCGACCTCGTAGCCCTCGCGCGCGCACCACTCGCGGCAGACGCGCAGCTGGTCCTCGATCGAGGCCTCGCGCTGCCTGTTGCACGAGAATCTCGCGTATATCACTGCCCTCTTTGGCATAATGTTGATGTCACCCTTCCTTCAAGTTGAGTTTGCATGGGTGCACTGGTTGGATGCCCCGTCGGCTATAGCGGTACCAGCGCTGCCGACGGGGCTCTTTTGTGTTTACTCGCGGTACGACTCTGCTCTATCGAGTAGGTCGTCCACGGATATTCCCATGGCTTGAGTAACCTTTCTCACGACACTAACCTTTGGGTCTCTTATCTTTCCGCTGAATAGCTGCGAGACGTGGGCGTCTGATAGGCCCGATTTTCGGCAAACGTCGACCTGTCGCATGCCGAGCTCAGCAATGTATTCATTCAGTGCGCGCGCCAGCTGCATGTCGTGAGCTTCCCACGCGCCAGTTCCTAGCAGCTCGTCCGCTGAGCATCCATAGAACCTTGCGAGCTTGGCGATCTTGTCGCCACTTGTCGTGCGCGCGCCACTCTCCATCATTGAATAGCTGGATACGGAAACGCCCAGTATCGATGCGACTTCCGCCTGCTTAGCTCCGTACTTCAGTCTGGCTTCTCTCAGCCTTAATCTTGCGGCCATCGTGGCTATCACTCTCCAAGCGTTTTCCTTGCCATTTCATCGAGAGATACGCCCAATGCGTCAGCTATGGCCTTTGCTTTCCCCAACGTTGGTTCCTTGGCCCTTCCGCTGATGAGAGCAGAGACCGTTGAGCGCGGTGAGCCGATTTTGGCGGTTAGCTCCGCCTGTGACATCCCTGCCTTATCTAAGTAATGGGCAAGTACGTAGCGGTATTCCATGTCGTGGCTATCCCTATTCCTTGAGCAGCATCGCTTCCTAACTTCCTTCAATCTGGACTGTATTTAACGCACCCCGCTCTCTTTTTCTAATGGAAAAGTCTCGGCGAGGCCTTTTGCAGTGGCCATTAAGGCCTTTTGGCCGTCTTTACTCATTGAGTTAAATAGATTCAAAAGCTCGCGATCAGGTCCGCCAATTTGTTCACCGTCACCTTCTTCAAGGTCGAACAGCTCTCCGATAGTGCATTTGAAATAACGAGCAAATTCGGCCGCCGTGTCCATGTCGGGGCTGGTGTTTCCAAGCTCATAGTTTTGATAGGTCCGGTATTTGAGGCCGAACACGTTCGCGGCCTCTTTTTGCGTCAACCCAGAACGCTGCCGAAGGTCTTTAAGACTCATAGCTATTCCTAAACGTAAACGCCAGTCTGAGCATCATTAGATATATGCAAAGAAAGCGATCTTGCAACATCGAGCAATACCGCTCGACCTTCTGCGCTTAATTCATCAAAGAGCTGATCAAGTTCACGGCGCTGCATATCAAATTCTCTTGCGCATACGTCGGTCATCAAAATGTAATCAACGTTTGAGTTGAACAAACGGGCCGCTTCGATAAGCTGCTCGCCATTCATGATGACTCGCCCCTGTTCCCAGTTTCTATATGTACCGAGGGAAACGCCGAAGGCCTCGGCGGCATCCTGCTGCTTATAGCCGGCCGCCTTACGAACCTCCTTCAACCGCGTATGCATATCTCACGCCCTCCTTAGAATCTGTAAACGCTTACTTCTTATAGTTCGCATAGTACCAATATAAAGCGCAATTGTACAGATTTCTTCTTGACATGTACTAGTACCGTGCGTACTATAAAGCACGTAAGTACTAACCAGATGCATAGTTGATAGGAGGAAGTACCAATGAGGAACCTAGCATCTGAGCGTACGCGTCTCGGACTGAAGCAAGCGGAGGCGGCTTCAAAGCTCGCCGTATCTCCCAAAACGCTTGCGAAATACGAGAACGACCCAAGAAGCATGCCAGGAGACTTTATCTACCGTGCATGCCGATTCTATGGCTGTAACGCCAGCTACCTGCTCGACATGTGCGATGAGCGAGCCGTAAACGCTATGGCTGCGGTCTAAATGGCCAGCGAGGCCAAGCAGCAGGAGAACAAGCCCAAGACCCCGCGCGAGATAGCGCTCGACACCATGTGCTCGACGCTTCGGGCGGCATACCGGGAATGGGATAGGAAGGAGGGGAGCAAGAGACAGTGAGGCCATGGTCGACACGTGAGATCCGGTACCTGAGGGAGCACGCCGGCGACGGAGCCAAGGAGATAGCCAAGGCGCTGGGCCGCAGCACCGACGCGGTCAAGTGGCAGGCGCGCAGATGCGGAATATCGCTCCGTCAGCGCTGGATGTGCCCGAAGTGCGGGCGCACGACGTTCAAGCCGCTGAACAGGGCAAACGGCTGGTGCGCGGAGTGCACTAAGGAGAGCCACGTGGCAGACCTCAGGGAGCAGGCCAGCGCGATGCGCGAGGAGGCGGCGAGAGCAAAGCGGAACGACAGGGAGCGGCAGAGGTGCTACAGCGCCAAGAGCCGCGCCAAAAAAGTCCCAAAATAGCCACCCTAAAAGCCACACCTGCATCTACCTGCGTAAACATCAGAAGGGAACACAAGATGTACACATACAAAGAAGCGAGCGCCCCCAGCTACCAACTTGTGAGCACTCGCCGAAACAGCCCCAGACATGAGGCTCAGACCATCATAGCACCCAAGTCATACCGACCGACCGCCCGCGAGCAGCTCGACTCCGATGCGTTCAGGGCGGGGGCCATGGTCGGCTTCATCGCCGCCGCGGTCCTGTTCGCGGCGGTCCTGACCGTCTTCGTCCTCCCGACGATGGACGGCGCGGTCCAGGCCGCCAAGGCCGCATGCGCTGCGGGGGCCGTCAATGCGTAACGACGAGAGATACCGCCAGAAGCCGATGAGCAACCAGCTCGAGATATTCGGCCTCGGCGCGGACGGCGAGCAGGACATGGCGGACGCGCGCGCTTGGATAGGCGAGCACCCGCGGGCGTGGGGCTTCATGGTCGAGCAGGCCACCCGCCTCAACCGCAAGGGCTACGTCTCGATCAACTACCTCATCCACATGGTGCGCAACGAGCTGCACGTCGGCGTGAAGAACGGCCTCGCGCCGAGCCTCGCCCGCATCATGGAGGCGCGCTACCCGCACCTGAGGCACGCGTTCAACAAGCACCGTTCCAAGAGCGACGGTTTCGTCGATGAGTAGGAGCAGGAGGACCGCCAGGGACGCGGGCGCGAGGTTCGAGCGCCTGGTCGCCGACTACCTCGCCGGGAGGCTGGGGGCCGACATCGACAGGCAGGTCAAGACCGGCTCGCACGACACGGGCGACATCCGCGGCGTGTCGGTGGCCGGGCGCGGCATCGCGATCGAGTGCAAGGACTACCAGGGAAGGCACGAGCTGCCCAAGTGGCTGCGCGAGGCGGAGACCGAGCGCAGGAACCGCGGGGCCGACTACGGCGTGGTCGTCTGGAAGCGCCGAGGCACCGCCATCCCGGGCGAGCAGTTCGTGACCATGACGTTGGAGACGTTCGCGGCGATGCTCGCGGGCGCAGACAGGGAGGAATAGCAATGGAGAGCACAAACATACCGGTGGAGATCGAGGCCAAGTTCAAGCAGGCCACCGTGAAGGGCGGCGTCGCCGTCCTGCAGTTCGAGGTCGAAACCGAGGACAGCGCGGCGTTCGACGCCATCCGCAAGAGCGGCGAGGAGGTCTGGCTGTCCATCCAGAGTAAGCAGCCCCAGATCCTGTTCGTGAGCCACGACGGGGAGGTGACCGAGTGATGGCCGACTACAAGGGGATGTTCGCCGAGCTGGCCGACCTCGCCACGGAGGAGCAGTCGATGTTCACCATCTCGGTCATAACCAAGTCCGACGAGGCGTTCGACAGGTTCTTGGACGCGCGCGAGAGGCTGTCCAAGTGGATCGTCGAGCACGCCGCCGTCATCGACGAGGCGCTAACCGAGAGGAAGTACAACCGGATGCTCAACGAGGAGGTCAGGTAATGGCTGGGGAGAATAAGGCCGAGGAGGTCGTGGCCGAGGTCATCGAGGAGCAGGAGGCGTCCGACCTCGTCGTCACGTACTCGCCGTCCGTCATCAGCGCCAACTTTGACGCGCTGGAGGCCCACGTCCGCGCGAAGGTCGCGGACTACGAGGGCGCCAAGTACGACTTGACCAAGGACGACTCCATCAAGGAGGCGAAGCACGACCGCTCCTACCTCAACGGGCTCAAGTCCGAGATAGAGGAGCGCCGAAAGGCCGTGAAGCGCGAGTACAACAAGCCGCTCGACGCCTTCGAGAAGCGCTGCAAGGAGATCACGTCCATCATCGACGACGCGGCCGACGGCATCAAGGCGCAGCTCGACGAGGCGGAGGAGAGGCGCAAGGCGGGCGCGAGGGCCGCACTCGAGGCCCACTACAGGGAGTTCGCGGAGCTCCTCTCGCCGGTCGTGCCCTACGAGCGCCTGCACGACGACAGATGGCTCAACAAGTCGTTCGGCGAGGCGAAGGCCAAGAAGGCCCTCGAGGACAAGGTCTCAGCCGTCGCGCGCGACTGGGACACGCTCAAGGCGCAGCGCGACTCCATGGCCCACTACGAGGTCGCCGAGCGCGAGCTGTTCCGCACGCTCGACCTGGGATCGGCACTCAACGCCGCCCGCGCCGCCGACGAGGAGGACGCCCACATCGCCGCCATGCGCGAGGCGGTCGAGTCCGAGCC
>URFE01000067.1:0-10812 GCA_900546965.1 uncultured Collinsella sp. | reverse complement strand
CTACACCTATTAAGTCGTCGGCAGCGTCAGATGTGTATAAGAGACAGCTTCCATCCAGCCAAACAGCAGCGAGCCGCCGCGGCTGACGATGTTCATGAGGCGGCCGGTCTCCTTGAAGGTCTTGATGACCGATTTATTGATGCCGCAGTGGATGGTCATAAAGTCCACGCCGTCTTCGGCGTGTGCACGCACGACCTCGAGCAGATCGTCCTTGGTCAGCTTGACCAGCGGCTTTTCCATGTAGCCGATGGCATCGTACATGGGGACGGTGCCTACCATGAGCGGCGTCTCGTCGATGAGCTGCTGGCGGAACTGGCGCGTCTTGCCCGAGTTGGAGAGGTCCATGATGGCGTCGGCGCCAAAGTCCTCGGCGATCTTGACCTTCTTCCACTCCTCGGCGGCATCGGCCTTGTCGCCCGAGATGCCCAGGTTGACGTTGACCTTGGTGGACAGGCCCTCGCCGACACCAAAGGCGCGCATGCCCTTTTTGATATGCACGATGTTGGCGGGAATGGCGATGCGGCCGTCTGCCACGCGCTCGCGGATGTACTCGGGGTCGCGATGCTCGCGCTCGGCAACCTCCTTCATCTGCGGCGTGATCTGCCCGGCGCGGGCGAAGTCGATTTGCGTGACGAGCTTGGGCTCGGTCTGTGTGCTCATTGGCACGGCTCCCTTCGTTGGCATTACCCATATCAGGTTTGCGGGTCAGGGCGGGCGCGCCCAGTCTCAGCCTACCGTCTTGTCCTGCAAGCTCCCCGTTTATGTGGTGGGCTCAAGTATAGCCTGAATGGGTACGATTGACGCGATGAGCATGCCCGTGGGGAGGCGAACATGGAAGACAAGCATCTATATCGGGAGACGCGGTGGGATGTGTCGGCCGAGGAGGGCCGTGCCCATCATGGGCTGGTCGCAATTGGTTTTGCGATCCTTGTCGTGATGGCGATCGCCTGTTGTATCTGGACGTTTGGCGAGCGTGGGGGAGCTGCCTGGACGTTTGAGGCGGACGATAGCCTGCCGATAATGACGGTGAAGGTCGCGGGCGGCAATACCGTTGCCGCGCCGGGCGACTATTGGTATCCGCGCGACGAGTTTGTGCAATTGCAGTTGAGCGGTGGGTCTATTCCTGGCGAGGAAATCGAACGCGTGACGTTTGATGCGGCGCTCAAAACACTCACGGTTAAACTCAAAGATAAAGGGGATGTGCCCACGACGATGGATATCGCGCTGACGGAATGGCGTCTTGAGCCTCCGTCGGGTGTCAAGCTATCCGAGGTGGAGCATGTCAAGATTACCTATCAGGACGGCTCGACAAATGAAATTGCCAAAGCCGACGGCTTGGCGGAATAAACGCCGTGCCTAGGCAGCACATTCAAAAGTAGCAATGGTCCTACAAGGCCTGTTCGTTCAGGAAGATCAAAGTGTTTTTATTTGAAAGCTCGGGAAAGTGCCGATAGCCAACGTCGAACGCGGTGAGCTCGCTTGCATCCTCGAGCTTGTTTTCTGCCATCCACCGCACCATGAAGCCGCGTGCCTTTTTGCTGGCGGTCGAGCGTTGGATGGGCTTGCCGTTGCGGACACCCTCGCCAAAGAGACACGTGACGGCTGTGGCGTCGCCCGCGAGGTGAGGCAGAACGGCTTTGGCATACTCTACGCTGGCGAGGTTGACGATCGTGGTGTTTGAGCCTGCCGGGGCGATAGCCCGCGCGAGCTTGTCGCCCCAAAACGCGTAGAGGTCTCGGGCATCGTCGACGGCAAGCTTCGCGCCCATCTCCAGCCGATACGGTTCGACGGCATGAAAGGGGCGTACGCATCCGTAAAGGCCCGAGAGGATCCACAGATGGTCTTGCAGCCATGCGAGCTGCGCGGAATCCATGACCTCGGGCGCCATGCTTTGGTATTGAATGCCGTGATAGGACATGACGGCAGGGGAGATTCGACGCGCGATATCGGGATCGGCGAGGCCGGCATCGCTCAGGACGGGCATAAATTCGTGAAGCGTATCCAGGCACGTTGTAAGCAGCCTGTCGCTCACGTTCCATAGCGCCTGCAGGCCGCCGCTCCCTTCATTCCGCTCGATATCTAGCAGTGCGCGGTGGAGGCGAGCTGTCTCGCGCGCAAAGGGTGTAATGCCCAGGACTTCAAAAGCATCTTGGGCCGCGCGCATCTGCTTGGCGGGCGAAATGATGACCTGCAGCATGGACTCTCCTCTGCCAAAAAAGAAGTTGCGGTGGAATACGGTCTGTTTTGGTCGTTTATGGGCCAGTTTAGTCCGTATTTCACCGCAACTGATGAAGGGTTGGTTAGGCGCGCTCGAGGAAGGCTTTGTAGCCGCGATAGGCCTCGTAGATATCGGCCTTGTTGGCGACCTCCCACAGGGCGTGCATGGACAGGACGGCAACGCCGGAGTCGATGACGTTCATGCCGTACTTGGCCATGATGTAGGCGATGGTGCCGCCGCCGCCCGCGTTGACGCGGCCGAGCTCGCAGGTCTGGAAGTCCACGCCGGCCTCGTCCATGATGTCGCGGACGAGGGCCACGTACTCGGCGTCGGCGTCGTTGGAGCCACCCTTGCCGCGGCTGCCCGTGTACTTGTTGAAGCACAGGCCGCGACCCATGAAGGCGGCGTTCTTGGTCTCGAACTTGCCGGCGTAGCCCGGATCGAAGCCGGCGGACACGTCAGAGGAGAGCATACGGCTGCGGGCGAGCGCGCGGCGCAGAGCCAGCGGGCTGTCCTCGCCGGCGAGCATCATGATTTCGGCGACGGTGTTCTCGAAGAAGCGACTCGTCATGCCGGTGGCACCCACGGAACCGATCTCCTCCTTGTCGACGATGAGCGTGATGCTCGTGCGCTCCACGTTGGCGACGTCGATCTGGGCGAGCATGGAGGGGTAGGCGCAGACGCGGTCGTCGTGGCCATAGCCCAAAATCATGGAGCGGTCGAGGCCCATGTCGCGGGCGGGGCCGGCGGGCACGACCTCGATCTCGGCGGAGAGGAAGTCCTCCTCCTCGACGTCGTACTGCTCCTTGAGGATGTCCAGGAACATCTGCTTGACGGGCTCCTTGGGGGCGTCCTTGTCGTCCTCATCGAACTTGACGGGACGGCCGCCCACGATCACGTCGAGGATCTCGGCGTCGACGGCGTCCTTGGCGGGCTTGGACATCTGCTCGCTCGAGAGGTGGATCAGCAGGTCGGAGATGGTAAAGACCGGATCGTCTGCCTTGTCACCGATGTTGATGTCGACGGTGGTGCCGTCCTTTTTGCAGATGACGCCCACGAGTGCGAGCGGGGAGGCCACCCAGTGGTAGCTCTTGACGCCGCCGTAGTAGTGCGTGTCGAGGTAGGCCATGTCGCCGGCCTCGAAGGCGGGATTCTGCTTAAGGTCCAGGCGCGGCGAGTCCACGTGAGCACCCAGGATGTTAAAGCCCTGCTCGAGCGGGGCGGTGCCCAGGTTAACGAGCATAAGGTCCTTGCCGTGGTTGGCGGCGTACACCTTGTCGCCTGCCTTGAGCTCGCGGCCTTCGGCGATCACGGTCGCCAGATTGACGTAACCCGCCTTCTCGGCCATCTTGATGCCGGTCTTGACGCACAGGCGCTCGGTCTTGTTCTCGCTCAAAAACTGCTTATAGCCGCGGCAAAGCTCCTCGAGCTCCTCGACTTGCTGTGGCGTGTACTTTTTCCATGCGCAGGGACGCTCCATGACGCAGGCTCCTTTCGGATCGATCGTGCTGGTTGATGTACCGTGAGCCATCGTATCACGCGCGGGCCCGCGGCGGCAGGGAAGCCTGATGTGCGGTGGCCGCGGGGCGGGGAGCGTGTAAACTGGTGTGAGCAAACCGTGCCCAGCCCAAAGCGAGGTATTCAATATGTCTGACAAGCGCCGCACCTTTGCCGTTATCGACGGCAACTCGCTCATGCATCGCGCCTTCCACGCCGTGCCGCCGACCATGAACGCGCCGGATGGTCGCCCCACCAACGCGATCTTCGGCTTTCTGAACATGTTTCTCAAGATGATCGATGCCTTTAACCCCGACGGTGTGGTCGTGGCGTTTGACAAGGGCAAACCGCGCGTGCGCATGGAGATGCTGCCGCAGTATAAGGCGCAACGCCCGCCCATGGACCCCGATCTGCACGCGCAGTTTCCGATGATCAAGGAGCTGCTCACCGCGCTCAACGTGCCGATCCTGCAGTCTGAGGGCTGGGAAGGCGACGATATCTTGGGTACCATGGCGCGCCTGGGCGAGGAGGCCGGCTGCGACATGCTGCTGGTGACCGGCGACCGCGACATGTATCAGCTCGTGACCGAGCACGTCAACGTGGTCTCGACCCGCAAGGGCCTGTCCGACGTGGCGATTATGACGCCCGAGAGCGTGGATGACCTGTATCACGGCATTACGCCGGCGCTCGTGCCCGATTTTTACGGTCTGAAGGGCGATACGTCGGACAACATTCCCGGCGTACCGGGCATCGGCCCCAAAAAGGCGAGCGCGCTTATTGCGCAGTACGGCAGCTTGGACGAGGTCATCGCGCATGCTGACGAGGTCAAGGGCAAGATGGGCGAGAACCTGCGTGCGCACATCGACGATGCGCTGCTGAGCCGCAAGGTCGCAACCATTCGCACCGATGCGCCTGTCGAGCTCGACTTTGACGAAACGTCCTTCCCGGCGTTTTCTGCCGACGAAGTGTCCGCGGCGCTGGGCACGCTCGGCATTACGGCCATGCAGAACCGTTTCTTGGCATTGATCGGTGCCGACGGTGGGGCTGCGGCCACTGCAAGCACGTTTGAGATTCCCCCCGTTATGCGCGCTGCCGCCGGCGATGCCGAGGCGTTCGCTGCCGCTGCCGCCGAGATCGCTCGCGCGATCGAGGCAGGTGAGTGGATTGCCGCCGTGGTGGACGATGACAAGGAAGAGGGCGCGCTTTTTGGCCTGACGCGCACGCTGTGGCTGGCGACGTCCAAGGGGCTGCTTGCGCTTGAGGAGGGCGAAGGCGGTACCACTGCCGCGGTCGATGGCTTCAATTTCGCCCACGGCGTGATCGCTGGCGTGCTTGCGCGCCTGTTTATGGAGGGCCGCGTGGCGAGCCCGGATATGAAAGCGCTGCTGCATGAGCTTTCGCCCATCGATTCTTCCGAGCCCGAGCTCATGGATCCGCTGGCAGTCGACTCCAGGCGCATCTTCGATACCGTGGTTGCCGCCTACCTGTTGGATTCCGACCGCTCCGAGTTCGATGAGGCGTATCTGGCCGATACCTATCTGCAGATGACGCTGTCCGCGGTGCGCGGTGCAGAGGGTGCCGGCGAGGACGCTCCTGCGCCCGCCGCTCGCACGGCGGCCTTGACGCTGGCGCTGGTCGCACCGCTGCGCGACCGCATGGCCCGCGAGAACGCCGCCAACGTGTTCGATGGCATCGAGATGCCGCTTGTGCCGGTGCTTGCCAAGATGGAGCGCGCGGGCATGCTCGTGGATCCCGACCGCCTGCGTAATCTGTCCGAGGGCCTGGCGACCCAGATCACTGAGGTCGAGCGAAGCATTCGCGACCTTGCCGGTGATGAGACCTTTAACATCGGCAGCCCCATGCAACTTTCGCACGTGCTCTTTGACGTGATGGGCCTTCCGACCAAGGGCCTCAAGAAGACTAAGCGCGGCTATTATTCAACCAACGCCAAGGTGCTGAGCGACCTTGCGCGTGACCACGAAATCGTGCGTCTGATCTTGGACTGGCGTGAGAAGTCTAAGATCAAGTCCACCTATCTGGACACCCTGGGCCCGCTACGCCGTGGTGACGGTCGCGTACACACTACGTACAACCAGACCATCACCGCGACGGGGCGTCTGTCCTCGAGCGACCCGAACCTGCAGAACATCCCGACGCGCTCGGAGCTGGGTCGTACCGTCAAGACGGCGTTTTCGGCAGGCGAGGGAAGTGTCTTTTTGGCGGTGGACTACTCGCAGATCGAGCTGCGTCTGCTGGCGCATCTCTCGGGCGATGAGCACCTGGTGCGCGCCTTTAACGAGGGCGAGGACTTCCACGCCGAGACGGCCGCGCGCGTGTTTGGCGTTCCCGTGTCCGAGGTAACGCCCGACCTGCGCAGCCGCGCCAAGGCCGTGAACTTTGGCATCGTGTACGGTCAGCAGGCCTACGGTCTCTCGCAGTCGCTGCACATCTCGATGGCCGAGGCGCGTGGCATGATCGACCGCTACTACGAGGCCTATCCGGGCGTGCGTACGTTCCTCGACAACGTGGTGGCGCGTGCCAAGCAGACGGGCTACGCCGAGACCATGTACGGCCGCCGTCGCCATATTCCGGAGCTCAAGGCTAAAAATCCGCAACTCCGCGGTTTTGGCGAGCGCACGGCCATGAACCACCCCATGCAGGGAACCGCAGCAGACATCATCAAGATCGCGATGGCCCGCGTTAGCCGTCGCCTGGAAGAAGAGGGCTTTTCCGCCCACATGATCTTACAGGTACACGACGAACTGGACTTTGAGTGCCCGGTCAACGAAGTCGAGCGCCTGACCGCCATGGTCCAAGACGTCATGGAACACGTCGTAGAGCTGCGCGTGCCCCTCATCGCCGAAGCCAGCACCGGCATAACCTGGGCTGACGCTAAATAGGGAAGCGCTCACAATTCCAAAGTAACCAAAAGCAGAAGGGGGCTCCTTGCCAACAAGGAGCCCCCTTCATTCCAAAAAAGTCAGCCAAAGTATCTAGGCGCCAAGACGCCATCCAGGCGGCAAGCAAGTCACCGCAGGACCTGGCCGGGCGCGTTAACGAGCCGCCAAGATGGCGTCGATGAGCGTCAGTACGCCCCCGTCGTTGTTGCTCGGAATACGCCACTTGGCATGCGCGTTCATGTGCTCCTCGGCATTGTCCACGATAAAGCTGTGGCCGACGCGCTCCAGCATGGGAATATCGTTGTAGGTATCGCCCACGGCGGCGGCGTCGGCAATATCGATGCCCAGGTGCTCGCACAGGTGCGCGACGCCGGCGCCCTTGTCGACGCCCAGGTTCATAAAGTCGATCCACTCGCGCCCGGCGTTGGTGACGTAAAGCTTGTCCGAGAACTCGGGGCTATAAGTCTCGCGGAATGCGGGCTCGGCGTCGTAGCCGGGGAAGAAGACCGAGATTTTGTTGGACTCGATATCAATGCCCTCAAAGCTGTCGACGTAGTTGATCGTGTTGTAGTAGACGCTGATCTCGTCGTGGTATTGGTGGTCGCGCGCGAGCACGTAGAACTCGTCGAAGCAGCACAGGACGGGGACAGCGCGAGGATCCTCAGAGGCGCGGCTCAAGACCTGCTGGTACAGTTCCACGTCGATATTGCTCTTATAGATATAGCTGCCGCGATAGATCACGCACGCTCCGTTGTCGGGACAAAAGGCGAGGCGGTTCTTGATGCCCTCGAACATCTCCTCGAGCTTGGGGGCGGGACGTCCGCTGGCGGGGCAGAATACGATGCCGGCGTCGGCGAGCTTGTCCAGGCGCTCATCAAGACCCTGTGGTAACACGCGCTCGTCGGTTAGTAACGTCTTGTCCATATCGACGGCGAGAATCTTAATGTTTCCGATATTGGCGTCCGATTCGTAAGTTTGCATAAAAGCGAGCCTTTCGTTTCGAGTTTGTTTCAGACGTTATAACCATCAACTCTTAGTCGGCCGTATTTTCGCAGGATTGGCGCGTATTTGCATCACTATTCACAAACTAATGAAAAAACTTTTCAGAAATTTGAATTCGTCGCTTGTGCTGCGGGCACTTTAGCGTAATATAGCGACCATCGAAAACGGAGACGGAAAAACAACCGCTTACCGAGGAAAAGGTACCGTTTGCGATATTAGAATTGCGCCCGGCGATAGGTGAAAGGAGAGGCAGATGCAGTTCGTAAAGATCATCACTACTGCAGACAATGCCATCCGACGCCAGCGCGCAATTTCCCGACGACGATAACAATCGTCTCTGTCCTTATGGGGCGTAACGCCTCAACAGAGTCATTTTGAGGTCGTTGGGTTTTATGCACGACATAGCCGCATGTTTCTAGGGCATGCCTGTGATGCATTCTGCTGAATAACCTGATATTGCACGGTTTTTGACCTCAAGGTGACTTGCAACTGACCGATGTTCTAACTAGCTACCAAGGGCGAAAGGAAACAGCCATGAGCAAGGAAAAAGTCGTTCTCGCATATTCCGGTGGTCTTGATACATCCGTATGTGTCAAGTGGCTCCAGGACGAGAAGAATCTCGATGTCGTTTGCGTCTGCGGCAACGTGGGCCAGGAGGAGACCGGCCTGGATGCCAAGAAGCAGAAAGCGCTCGACCTGGGCGTTCTCGATTGCCAGGTGCTCGACCTGCGCGACGAGTTCTCCGATGAGTTCCTGACTAAGGCCATCGCCGCAAACTCCATGTACGAGAACAAGTACCCGCTGCTCTCCGCCCTGTCACGCCCGCTGCTCGCCAAGAAGCTTGTCGAGGTCGCTCACGAGTTTGGCGCGACCTACGTCGCCCACGGCTGCACCGGCAAGGGTAACGACCAGGTTCGTTTTGAGGCTGCCGTCAAGGCCCTTGACCCCGAGCTCAAGGTTATCGCCCCGGTTCGCGAGTGGAATCTGAAGTGCCGTCCCGATGAGGTCGCCTATGCTCATGCCCACAACGTGCCGGTTCCCGAGGGTGCTAACGACAACCCCTATTCCATCGATGACAACCTGTGGGGTCGTGCCATTGAGTGTGGCCACCTGGAGGATCCCTGGAACGAGCCGCTCGACGACGCCTGGGTTATGACTAAGAATCCCGAGGACACGCCTGACACCCCGACGTATACCGAGATTGAGTTTGAGGCCGGCAAGCCCGTCGCCGTCGACGGCAAGAAGATGAAGCTTTCCGAGATCGTCATCGCCCTCAACAAGATTTCGGGCGACAATGGCTTTGGCCGTCTCGACCTTGTCGAGGATCGTCTGGTGGGCCTCAAGAGCCGCGAGTGCTACGAGGTTCCCGGCGCCCTGACGCTCATCACCGCCCACAAGGCGCTCGAGGACATCTGCGTCGAGGGCGACCTGCTCAAGACCAAGATTAAGCTCGAGCAGGATTGGGCTACCGCCGTGTACAACGGCCAGTGGTACAGCCCGCTCAAAAACGCGCTCGACGCCTTTATGGCCGACACCCAGAAGTTCGTGACCGGCACCGTCCGCCTGAAGTTCTTTAAGGGCAACTGCCATGTCGTCGGCCGCAAGAGCCCCTTCAGCCTCTACGACTACGGCCTGGCCACCTACGACCGCGACACCACGTTTGACGAGAAGGCCAGCGCCGGCTTTATCGAGATCGATACGCTGTCGCTCAAGACGTGGGCTAAGGTCCAGGGTCCCAGCTCTGCCGCCGCCCAGGCCTAGCGCCTCCTTTCCTTGGTATCCGCGCGGTCCATCCGCGTGATACATAACGGGCGCACGGGGTCCCTACCTTTCGTTATGCTTGCTGACACTTCTTAACATCGGTGGCCCCTACGTTCCGCCCGCATATATGATGCCGCGACTGCGGCTGAGTCCGAGCCCCGCCGGGGTTGTCCGGCGGGGCTCCTTCTATCAATTTGGCGGCTCTGCGCCTATATATATGAGGAGTATCCATTATGTTCAATGCTATTGCGCATGCTTTACTTGCCCTCGCGCCCGAGATCGATGCTGCAAAGGTCGAGGACGTCCCTATGAGCCTGAAGGCCTGGATCGATGGTTCGCAGGGCAACATCCGGAGGGAAACGTTGGGCGCCAAATGCATGGTGCGTCACTTCTTTGCAAATTAGCTACATGGTCCCGCGCACGGCGGGAGTGTGTAAAACTAGCGGTTGGAAAATCGCTTTAGCGATATGGCGCATTGCTTTGGGCGCTTGTTTTGGTATTTGATGAAAGGGGACGGTTCCATGGCTCTTTGGGGCGGTCGTTTTGAGGCAGGCGTGGCCGAGGTCACGCAGGAGTTTGGCGCGTCGTTGCCGGTCGACAAACATCTCTATAAGCAGGATATCGCCGGATCTAAGGCACATGCCAAGATGCTGGCCGCCCAGGGCATTATCAGCGCCGGGGACGAGCAGGCGATTGCCGAGGGTCTGACCGCAATCGAGCAGGATATCGATGCCGGCAACTTCACCTTCGACATCAACGATGAGGACATTCATATGTCCATCGAGAGCGAGCTGACGCGCCGTATCGGCGAGGCCGGTAAGCGCCTGCATACCGGGCGTTCGCGCAACGACCAGGTTGCGACCGATACACGCCTGGGCGTCAAGGCACTGGCCAAGGAGCTCATGGAGGCCAATCTTGAGCTGCGCCATGTGCTGGTGGATGCGGCCAAGAAGTACGACAAGGTGATTCTGCCGGGCTACACGCACATGCAACATGCTCAGCCCGTGCTGCTGTCGCATCACCTGCTGGCGTATTCCTGGATGTTCGCGCGCGACTTTACGCGTTTGAAGGCCGCCTTTGATGCTGCCGACAACTGCCCGCTGGGCGCTGTCGCGCTTGCCGGTACGAGCTATCCGCTCGATCGTCAGATGACGGCTGCCGAACTTGGCTTTGCGGGCGTGATTCCCAACTCGCTCGATGCGGTTTCCGACCGTGATTTCCTCCTTGACCTGCATTACGCCGGTTCCGTCATGGCGATGCACTTGTCGCGTCTTTCCGAGGAGATCGTGCTGTGGTCGAGCTCCGAATTTGGCTTTATCACGCTTTCCGACTCGTACTCCACTGGCTCGTCCATCATGCCGCAGAAGAAGAATCCCGACTTTGCCGAGCTTATCCGCGGCAAGAGCGGCCGTGTGTATGGCCTGTCTCTTATAC
>URFE01000066.1:0-11097 GCA_900546965.1 uncultured Collinsella sp. | reverse complement strand
CTGATGTTGTCATCGTCCTCGACGTAATAGATCATGTTGAACCCCTTTGCGGCCGGCATGACCGCATCTTAACCCTAAAGGTACCTTTACTAGATGGTATCAGCCAAAACGTCCCGTCAAATAATCCGCCGTGCGCGGATCGGTCGGATTCTTGAAGAGTTGCGCGGTGGGCGCGTGCTCCACCAGCTCACCCAGCAAAAAGAATGCGACCGAATCGGAGATACGCGCCGCCTGCTGCATATTGTGCGTAACGACCACGAGCGTGCAGGTCTCTTTGAGCTCGCAGGCCAGCTGCTCCACCACCAGCGTCGACACAGGGTCGAGTGCCGAGGTCGGCTCGTCCATCAGCAGAATGTCGGGCTGCACGGCAAGTGCGCGGGCGATGCACAGACGCTGCTGCTGGCCGCCCGAAAGACCCAAACCCGACTCTTTGAGCTTGTCCTTGACCTCATCCCATAGCGCAGCGCGACGAAGGGAGTCCTCGACCAGCTCATCCAGCGCAGCGCGATCGCGCACACCCATACCGCGCGGACCATACGCGACGTTGTCGTAGATGCTCATGGGAAACGGGTTGGGGCGCTGGAACACCATGCCCACGCGCTGGCGAAGGCGGCAGATGTCGTAGTCGCCCAGGATATCTTGACCATCGAGCGCAATCTTGCCCTCGATTCGGCAGTCCTTGATGCCGTCGTTCATGCGGTTAAAGCAGCGCAGCAACGTGGACTTTCCGCAGCCCGAAGGCCCGATGAACGAGGTGATCTGCTTGTCGCGGATCTTGATATTCACGTCCTTGAGCGCATGGTGGTCGCCATAGAACAGGTCGAGGCCCTCGACATCGATACGCGTCGGCGAGGCGGCAAGATCCTCTGCCGTGGGGCGAGTCGCATCCCCAACCTCGCGCTCGCGCGCGGCCTCGGCCTGCGCTTTCATGAGTTCTTCAAGCTCCGTGGGCTCCACAGCCGCAGCAGCCGTCATACCGCATACCTCCACATCGATATCAATTCAGCAGTATCGATAGTAGGAATCGCGGCTCATATGCACGTGAGCGCATTGTCAAGTGTTTGTAAGGGCACACTGGCTATGCGGCGGGCAGCTCGATGGTGAATATCGTGTGTTCGGGCGTCGATTCACATGCAACGGTACCGCCGTGCGCGCATACGATCTCCTTGGCGATGGCAAGCCCCAGTCCAGCGCCGCCGCGATTGGTCGCACGCGCCGCATCCAGGCGATAGAACTTCTCAAAGATCACCTTGAGCTTTGCCTCAGGGATGGGATCGCCCTGATTGATAAAGCGCACGCGCACGCCACCGCCGTCCCGGCGTCTGGCCTCGATCGTGATGGTCGAGCCCTCATAGCTATAGGCAATAGCGTTTTTCATGATGTTGTTGAACACGCGAGCCATTTTGTCGCCATCCACGAGCACCGTCAGGTCCTCGCGAATATCAACTTGGACTTCCTTATGCTGCTCGTTGAGGATGGGATAGAACTCGTCAGCCACCTGAGCCAGCAGCAACCCCAGATCAACATAGCCGCGCGTGAGCACGATATCGTGGAAGTCAAAGCGCGTGATATCGAAGAACTCTTCGATGAGCGCATCGAGCCGGTGCGCCTTGTCGAGAGCCACGCCCGTAAAGTGCGCACGTTGCTCAACCGGCAGCTCAGGAGCCTCTTGCAGCAGCGAAAGATAGCCCACTACGCTCGCAAGCGGGGTGCGTAGGTCATGTGCCAAGTACGTAACCAGATCGTCCTTGCGATGCGACTCGTCACGCAGAGCTTGCTGCACCTTGCGCTCACGGTCACGCACGCGGTTAAGGGCGCCCTCGACCTCCAAGAAGTCGCCGTCAATGTTGTCCCAGGTGTCGGGGTGATCGATCAGGCGATCTTGAATACGAGCGGCCAGCACACAATCGGCATGCTGCTCGCCCTGTTCGTAGCCCTGGTAGTACAGGGCACGGCCGCACAAGAACAGCACGCACGCGGCAAGCGCCAGCACAAAGCCAAGCATGTTGAATACAAAGCCGGCATCGAACAGCACCGGCCCTTCGATGCCGCCGAGCGCCATGGCGCCAATCGCCAACGTCATGGCCCACGCGGCGCCGCCAATCACCACGCAGCGGCGCACGATCTCAAATCGATCGATCAGCAAAAAGCCAACAAGCAGCACCGCCAAGATTCCGACGATGTTGTCGATGCCAATCAGCAGCAGGCTCAGCAAAAAGAGCAGCACCGTTGCAAGCGCACGGTTGTCGACGACCGACCTCACGTAATCAAAGAGCCGATCGGGTACCTCGAATGCCTGCCTATCGTCTTTTGTCATATCCACTTCCCCACCATCAAAGGCGTTATTCGATTATGTAGCCGACGCCCCAGACGTTTTTGATAAAGCGCGGCTTTTGTGCGTCGTCGCCGATCTTTTCGCGCAGGTGGCGAATGTGCACCATCACCGTATTGTTGGAGCCGGGCATAAAATCCTCGTTCCACACCGCACGGAACAGGTCCTCCACGGCCACCACGCTGCCGCGATGCTCGACCAGATACAGCAAGATTGAATACTCGGTGGGTGTGAGGCGTACCGGTGCACCGTCCACCGTCACGGAACGAGCGTCGCGGTTGATCTCCAAGCCGTCGAGCTGAATGGTCGGCGACTCGGCCGCCTGTGCACGGCTACCGTAACTGGTGTAGCGGCGAAGCTGAGCGTGCACGCGCGCGATGAGCTCCAGCGGGCGGAACGGCTTAACCACGTAATCGTCCGCGCCAAGCGAAAGGCCCTCGATCTTGTCTTGCTGGGCATCGCGCGCCGTCAGCATGATCACGGGATAGGTATGGCTGGAACGGATCGTACGCAGCAGCTCAAAGCCATCGATATCGGACAGCATGACATCCAGCAGCGCCAGATCGAACTCCTGCTCCAAGATTGCCTTGGCAGCATCGGCCCCGCTATAGGCAATCTGGACATCAAAGCCCTCTTTTGTAAGGTAGATACCAACCAAGTCGGCGATGGCCTTTTCGTCATCAACTACCAAAATGCGCTCGTTCATGCGTGCTCCTCTCGCGCTCCATTATGCCCGAGGGGGCGCCCGTCACACACAACAAGCGTGGGTGATTAAGTCGGCCTTAAGCACCCTTGTGCCCGTTCGGGCGCGGATGTGGGCCACGCACGCACGCGATGATCGCCGACGCCGGCAAACGATATACTCTTGTTCCAGAAGAGACCATCCCGTCGAAAGCGAAATCCGTGAAGTCCCTCACCTCTTTTGCAAAGCGCTCAGCCCAGCTTGCCGCCGGCTTTGTCTGCGCTATCGCCCTTGCCGCTGGCGTGCCCACCGTCGCCGGCGCCCAAGTGCTCACGACCGACAATGTTTGCGGCAAAACCGCCGATGCGCGCGGCATCACGGCCGAAAACCTGCCCGATATCGATGCGACCAATGCCCTCGTCATGGGCAAAGACGGCACCGTCTACTATGGGCGCGGCGCCGATGAGCAGGTCAAAATCGCCTCGATCACCAAGGTCATGACCGCAATCCTAACCGTCGAGAATTGCAAGATGGACGAGAAGGTCACGGTGAGCAACGCCGCAGCCACCGTGGGTAATTCGACCGCCGGCTTGCTCGAAGGCGACGAGCTTACCGTGGAGCAGGCACTGCGCGGCCTGATGATTCCCTCGGGCAACGACGCCGCCATCGTGCTCGCCGAATATGTGGGCAAGAAAATCGACCCTAAGACCAAAGACGCCGAGGCCACATTTGTGAAGGCCATGAACGAGCGCGCTAAGAAGCTCGGCTGCACCGGTACGCTTTTTGAAAACCCGCATGGTCTGGACTTTGATGAGTGGGCTGGCAATATGCACTCAACCGCACACGACATAGCGCTGATGATGCAGGAGGCCATGAAAAACGACACGATCCGCGAGGTCGTAGCGAGCGAGGATTCCTGGATCGAGGTCACGGGCGCCAACGGCACCGACCATTCGCATTCCATGGACACGCATAACTATTTGCTGGGCCAAGATGGCAACATCGGCGGCAAGACCGGCACCACCGACGACGCGGGCTATTGCTTTACGAGCGCCTACAACCGCGACGGCGACGAGATCTACACCGTCGTTTTGAACTCCACCACCACCGACCAGCGCTTTACCGATACCGCAACCCTTGCCAATTGGTACTACGGTCACAAGGCGGCGGTCGCAATCGCCAACACGCAGGAAAAGACCGCCAACAGCAACCCGCTTATGGCACGCATTAGCCAGACAGATTGGACGGACAAGACGATCGACGCCACGCTCGCCGACCCCACGGCGCAAGCGACCGTGTTTTCCCTTGCCGGCGAGGTGACCGAAAAGGTTAGCTACGACGATCTTTCGGGCACGGTGCATGTGGGCGACAAGGTGGGCAGCGTTACGCTCAAGCAAGACGGCACCAAGATCGCCGTCATGGACCTGGTTGCTGACGAGGAAGGCGCAGGGCCGAATCCCATTGAGTGGCTCCTTGTGAAGCTCGACCGCCTGGGCCGCCGCATCGACAACCGCCCACTCACGGCAGAAAGCGAGACCGTCGCCAAGGCGCCCGAGATGTAGGGCTGGGGGAACATTACATTTGAGATTGGAGAGGCGTCCAACGGGGCGCCTCTTTTTGAATACCTCTTAAACGGGATGCGTCAGAATCACCAAAGCGACATTGCTAGCCGTTTACCTTCGCTGTGTCTTTTCGGACCTTGAAAACGGGTCCACCGGGCATGCTAGTAGATCCTTTCGACCTCCTTGGTCAAGGCCCTGAAAAGATCCCCAGCTGAGGGGTCTGCCCCAGAACACAGCGATTGCCAGGCACCCGTTTCTCCGATGGTGCCCGCACTCGTCATAACAAGATCGTCGCTCCGCCTGCGAATGGAGACACTAACGGAGCGGCCATTATGGAACCCATGGATATCGACTTTATTTATGCGCCCATCAGCTAGATAACTAATCATGACATTGATGCTGTCACCATACTCCGGCAATTCGAAGCCGTGGGAATCCATCAATAGCTTCACGTCCTGATGGTAAATGCGGGCCTCGACGACATTCTTGGGCATTTTCCCCGTCTTTGTTGGAGAGCAAAAGCTGATGCTTGGCTCCTCTTCGCTCATGCCTCGGTCAAACCTAAGCATGCACGGGCATACCGACTCAATGGTTCGCAAGGCGTCCGCCGCGACCTTTTCCTCGGTAAACATCTCCACGTCGATGCCGTTTTCTTCCATATAGGCACGGTTTTTACGTTGAAGCTCTAGCCGAGCCGCAGCCTCCCCATCTCCACGCTGTTCCCAATTTCCGGAGTCGGCGACATTTCGATCGAATGTAGAATCAACGGAACATGGCGCTTGCTGTTGAGTCGGATCACTGTCGCCGAGACGCCTTAGCTCGGAGCGTCTCATCAGTAGTGTCACAATATCAAACAGCCAACCAAATCCAAAAAGGCCAAAGGTAAAGAGATATAGAAAGAAGCTACCCCACATCCGTGCATACGCCCTATGAGCGCCCGACCACCCAAGAAGGAAGCATAGCAAAAGCGCCTTGTTTGCCCTGTCAACCGACGTAATCTCTCGGGTGAGAGATTTCTGTTCAGGCTTCGCCAAAGGTGTAATTTCATGCGATGAAACAGTAATTGAGGACGTCCTTGACGCCGAGCTCCGAGCGCCTGATTTAGCAACGGCGCGAACGACATCCCCAACTCCGACGGTCGTTCTGCTGTATACGGCATTGTAAGCAGCCTTCTTCGGATTTTTGATCCACCCCATGCCCTTCTTACCATAGCCGGGGATTATCGCCCGCTTTACCGCGCGCTTCGCTCTGCCGGTCGTTCTTGCCTTGAGTGATGTCTTTAGATTCGGCTTACGCAGCCCGACCTTTACCATATTTCTACTCCATCCCCTCGGAACCCCACACCGGGGTGCACGAGCACGCCTGGGTCTCCCCGTTTTCAAGCGCCCCGTGTTTGCCTAATGTTCACGCCCTTTCGGACTCTAATCCCCAGCCGCCATTCTTGATAATAAAAAAGGGCCCCAAATGGGACCCTTCTTCAAAGTCATACTGGCGGAGAGCTGGGGATTCGAACCCCAGATGCCCTTTTGGGGCATACTCGCTTAGCAGGCGAGCACCTTCGGCCTCTCGGTCAGCTCTCCGTAACAGCCGTTCTATAGTAACCAAACAGCCGAAGTTGGGCAAGGGGAATTTTGAGGCGTTTCCTCTTTTACCTCTCTTTTACCAGTAAACGTCTCAGTCAATCATCTCAACCTGTAACATCTGCAGGCCGTAATCCCCTCCAGATGTTACAGGTTGAGACAAAGATACAAGGACGGCCCCAGCGACAGCGCGGACAGCCCATTCTTTATTAGTCCTCTCGAACGGTCTCCAACAGATAATCGCGCATGTACGGAATTGCAAACGAAACACAGCCATAGCCCGCGGGCTCAATCAACCCCGCATCGATCAGACGCTTGCGATATGACCCAACTTTGTTCGCCGACAAACCCATCTTCTTGGCGATATCGCCGTTGGCGATATCGACGCCCTCGCATTGAGCCATCGCCGCGAGATACTGAAACTGCCGTTCCGACACCCTGCGCAGCGCTGGGGCAATCACCATAGCATTAAAGCTATCAAGAGCCGCCTGGATACCCTTACGAGCCGCCTCTTCGCTCACGCTCTCCGCCCCACTGCGCGCAGCAACCTGCCAAGAGTAATATCCGACCAGCTGGACCATAAAGGGATAGCCTGCCGAAGCTTTTGTTAATAGCTCAGCGGCACCTTTGTCGAGCTCCTTGCCCGCTCGTCTCATCGTATCCTCAAACGATCCGCCAACTTCAAAATCGGAAAGCCGAGTAAGTTCAACATGTTTGGCTCGCTGAAGGAACGTCAACGTATCATCCACCACCACGCCATCTACCGATGTCGGCAGTCCGGCGAAAGCGAAAGCGACATTCGCTCCTTGGCGGATCAAGAGCTGCATCTCATTGCCTAGCTCGCGCATTTCCTCAGTTGAGGCATCCTGGATCTCGTCGAGCGTAATGAGCAGACCACCGCGCTTCGCAGCATCGTACATCGCCTCGCCCAGATGAGAGGCCGACTTCGACATCTCCATGGAGCCAAGGCTGACCCCTAAAATCGACGGGGAAATCGAGATTGATTCAAGACGAACGTTTCGCTGCAGAGCCTCGAGGATTCTATTGCAAAAACCAGCATTGGAGGCAACGTCAACGACCTCGAATCCTTTTTTGCGTGCAAGGTCACCCAATGCATTAAGGAGCACCGTTTTACCTGTGCCTCGGACGCCCGAGATGCGCATGAGTCGATCGGGGGCACCAGGACCATTCTCAAGAGCCTCGGCAAAGTCATCCAAAACAGTGTCCCGTCCGATAAGCTCAGGCGGATTCATGCCCGCCGTTGGCTTAAAGGGGTTAACAGCTTTCGTCATTCTGCCCTCCTCTGCTAGTTTTAACAACTTTAACAAAGTTTAGCAACTTTAGCAGAGTTTAACAGTTTTAGCAGGCTCGGCGGCTTTATGCCTTACCGATCCTGCCGGGTCCTCCCGCCCGCGCCGATACAAATAGCGCGGTGCGGCCCCTCTATATCGCCCCTACCCCAGCGAGCGGTTGAGGGAGCCGAGCTCGTCGTTGCCCATAGTGCGCCACATTTGGAAGATGCAACCGCGTGCCAGGAAAAAGAAGCCGTTGTCGACCAGTTGCACAGCGGCATCTGCCAGCTGATTCGTCACGGCGGACACTGGCGGCAGCTCGAGTCCAGCCTTGCGGATGGTCTCGACCGCCTCCTCGAACGTCGGAGGCTCGCTGACGCCCATCTCATTCATAAGGCCCTGCATTTCTTCCAGCGCACTACTGCCCGATTCCTCACCGCGCGGCACCAGACGGTAACAAGCCAGCGCTAGGTCGAGCTGATCGCAATTCCAATAGGCAAACGCCAAGCGATAGAACAGGTAGCCGATTGCAGAACGATCGCTGGCAATACGTAGGCCGTGGCGCGCCACCTCGATAATCTCGTCAAAGCGCTCCAGACGCGCAAGCACGTTGATGAGCGCAAAGTGCGATTGCATGGACGAGCGTGCCAGATCGTAAAGATGGCGCACCTCGGGCAGTGCTCGTTCAAAGTCCTCTTGCTCGGCGTAAAAGCTGCAGATCTCGTGCTGGGCAAAGTACAGTGCATCGGGCGCACGAAGGATTCGCACAGAGCGGTCTTCTTCCAACACCGGTAGCACCATGCGCACCAGCTGGTTATCGCAAAACTGCGTTTGAACCGGACCTGTCGCCAAAAGCTCGGCGACGGCGCACTTAGCCTCCAACTCCTCGACAAGACGGGAAAAGCCTTCAAAGGCACCTGTACGGTCGACTTTTGCCTGCTCGCGCAATTCAACAACGCGGGCCACGTATGGGTCGTCGTCCTCTTCCATGACCTCCAACTCGTCAGCCGTATCGGCAAGCAGCAGATCGCGCAGCGCCGGCGGCAGTGTGCGATGGTCATCACGCGGACGAGCATGAACCTCCGCAGGCTCAATCGTCTCCGGAGCGGTTGACTCATACGCCTCAAGCACACGCTTGCACGGCATATCGTCCATATCCATGCTCTCAAGATCCTTGGCGGCAGGCACGCAATCGGCCAGATAGGCCGCGCGCCCAAAGAAATACGTTGCGACAACGCGCTCGCCCTGCTCACTGTCGGGAGCAGCAATCTGCACATAGCAGCGCGTGATGCAGGTGCCCGCGGCAAAACACGCTGCCGCAAGCGTAAGTGCCACGCGCGCATCGTGCTCCGCGGCCCAGATCGCGCGCATGTCCTCGTCCAGCTCGCGCCAGGCGTCATCCTGAGCGTCGTATTCACGCTGTGGCATGGCATCCACGACAGACCGCCCAAACCGAACGAGCATAATCCCCTCGGCAACGTTTGCCCGATAGGTATAGTCGAGCCGTGTGACCACGTTAAGCGCCTCGACAATACGCGCGAAGCGGGTACGCACATCCCACTCACCGCCCGGCTGGCAAGCCACCGTACCCGGTTTGCCCCACGGGTTATCGCTCGAGGCCGTATCGAGCAGTCGGGGAACATCGTTGGTCGTCTTGGCGATATGCCACGCATCAAAGAGCGCGCAGCCCTCAAGGCTCGGCGAGGATGCCGCAGGGGCCAATCCGGCCCCGATGCGCTCGAGGATGCCAGAGAGGCGGTTGAGACGGCACTCGATGGCAAGCAGCATGTCAATCTCGTCCTGGTCCAGCAGGCTACGATCAAAATTGAGATAGAAAAGCTTTGAGCGATCGATGCGAGCCAGGCTCATCTCGGACTTGGCGGCGATGGTGCGCAGTCGGGGCAAGTCAATTTCGCTCATAAGGGCGGCCGCATAACGCTCGATACCGCTCGGATTCTCGGCATGGTCGACACGGTAGAGCAGCGTCTCGATAGCGTCAGGTAGCGGTGCCGTGTTAAAGCCCAAAAACACCTCGACCGGCTCGAGCAACTTTACGAGCTTTATTTTGTCGACAACGTTTTGCATGTCCGCATCGAGACCGTCGACGCCCGCCGTGTTCGCAATAGCGCTTTCGGAGTTGGCAAATATCACGTAGCGCAAGAACATCGAGGCCATGAACTCGCCGTAAGGAAGGGCGCGGGTCGAATTCCATGTCTCGTGGTCGGACTGCTCGCGCATGGGGCCTTCGGGAGAGCCGACGGTTCGCGCGCACGCGCGCATTGCACCGCTGGCTTCCCTTACCATAATCTCACCAATACTGGAATCCGACTCGTCAAGGACCAGCTCCATGTCGGGATCGTTGGGCAGCGGAGCCTCGCTAACGGGGCGGTCCACCTTGTACACCTCACCCGAAACGCTTACGTAGCCCAAAAGCGACACATGGCTTTTGCCAACGAATTCGACGACATAACAAGATTCATGCTGGTCCTCGCCAAAGAGTTTCCAGACCACGCCATATGAGCGCCCCGCAGGCTGCTCGGGCATCGCCGGAAAGCGCTTCTTGGGATCGAGAAACCTGAGCTTGTATGTCGGACGCTCTGCCACGAAGTATCACCCTGATCGGTCGCTTGAAGAAGGAGTGGTCACGGATGGGCCGCGACACCTACTCGAAATCTTACACGAGTCGACAGGAAATCGTCCCTTTGGACGAAAGCACTCAAGCTGGCGCAAAAGAAAAGCCCCCGTTGCCGGGAGCTTTAATCTCAAATGGTGCGGCGTATAGGATTCGAACCTATGACGTTCTGATTCGTAGTCAGACCCTCTATCCAGCTGAGGTAACGCCGCAGCGCAAGACATATAAAACCACTTTAGCTTATTGGAGTCAAGCTCAATCTCAAACTTTTTTGTGAAACGCAGTTTTGTCATGCTGCTCCGCATATACCGCCGTTCCCCGTACGATCGATTGGCTTTTCGATCACGTCAAACTTGGCATCAAGTTCCCTCAGGAGCGATCTCACCCGCTGGGCACAATCATAATCGGCAAACGAGATGCTCAGCATGCGCGCGACCTGGTTGGAAGTCCCAACTCCATAGAAGTGCTCCAGCGCCACAAGCCCCACGTGCGTCACAAAGGTCTCGACCACATGCGGCGACTCCTCAAAACACCATTGTGTCAACGGACCCTCACTCGTCTGTCGAACCACCAGGCCACCCATGCCAGACGGCTCACACGTTACAAGCAGGTACTCCCCACCCTCGTCGCTCTCAAACAAAACCACCCGATCATCAAACAGCTCCATCGCGTCCCCTTTCTCTCGCTCTTATTTAGCAAAAGCATAACAGGTAGATAGCTGTATACAGAACAGTTGTTCGTGTGTTTTCTATTGAGCTGTCCGCACGGCATGGTATGGACCTGCGCACGAAATAGGGCGCCCCCGAAGGAGCGCCCTTGCATATCCCCTATGCAGCCAAGTTACGCGACCGGCTCGATCTTCTCGAGACCGCCCATGTAAGGACGCAGAACCTCGGGGATCGTGATGGTGCCGTCGGCGTTCTGGTAGTTCTCCAGAATGGCAGCCATGGTACGACCAGCCGGCAGGCCTGTCTCTTATACACATCTCCGAGCCCACGAGACATCTCAGGATCTCGT
>URFE01000065.1:0-11151 GCA_900546965.1 uncultured Collinsella sp. | reverse complement strand
GATCTACACCTATTAAGTCGTCGGCAGCGTCAGATGTGTATAAGAGACAGACTTGTTTCAAAACGGCCTGGTCGCCAAAGTGCTAAAAGCCTACTCACTTAGAACCGCAGCCGTCCACGATCGAGCCATTTTGTGTCTAGCGGGCATCTTTCCGTCGATTACTCCCAATTTTGTCCAGTCAACGAATAGTTCAGACCGGAGTAATGCCTCAGCCCTTTGCTCATCTGAGCTTTTATCACGATATTCAGCATCGAGCATCCTGCATACGGTCTTAACGATCGCGCGGAATCTACCCTCATCGGATATCTGTCTGTGTGTCAGGAGAAGTACATCGTAGCCCATGGCCTGAAGGGCCGTCATGCGGTCAGCGTCACGCAAGCCATCCCCTGCGCGTCCGTGCGAGGCCTTTCCCTGACATTCAATGGCCACCTGTCGCCTGCCGTCCGGCGAAGACAGAAGTATGTCGATATATACACGGGACTTTCCCACAATCGCTCGAGCACTTGTGCTTAGCATCACTTCAACATTAAGCTCTATGTCGCAAAAACCTTCGCCTCCCAGGGATCGCGGCAGTGCAAGTAGCAAATACGCCTCGACCTCAAAAGGCGACGCGGCACCCAATGGAACGAGTTGCGACACCGTCCTAAATCTATTGCCGTAACGTATCCCGCAAACATCTGAACAAAAACGGTCAAGGTCTCCGCCCAAAACCAAAGCGTCTCGACGCCATAAATTTGAGGCGGTGCCGTCCTCGGACGGGCAGCGCACCCAACCGAACGTTGTCGAGATCGCGCCCGAATCAATTGCACGCGAAAACTCCGCCTCAAGTGCCGCAGGCAGAGCGCACACCGCAAACAAGCCACACATCTCCGCCAATACCAAAAGAAGCTGAAGATCCGTCAGATGCCGCGACATGATGAATACCGTCAGTAGAGGAGACGTAATCAAAAACCCATGCTCCGTTTCCAGTACGGATTCCCTGGGAAGCTCACCAAGAAACAGCCGCTGCCTAATGCTGGCAGGACAAGTCCGTTTGTTTCTCGTCTGAACCAATGTATACAACGGAAAACCGAGCGCGACCGCAGCCGTCGGGTTGCGGGCGAGATCATATCGCTGCCGGTCTTCTTCCGGTCGTGGAAGCGGCGGACACAGAGCGCGGACCTGAGGGGGCAAACGCCAGTACCTAAAAGCCGATATGTCACAAAGTAGATCTTTCATAGGCACAGGAAAACACGAATTTCAACCCAGTCAGTCACGCATTGGCGCGAACGCGCCAAAAATGGTGCCGAACGGACTGCCAAGTTTTCAACAGCCCTCCCCAACTGGCCAAAAGCTTGCCGAGAGCTGGACGAAGTTCTGTTGAAAACCCCATTTTTTTCTCATGCAGAAGCTTTGCGCGACAAGTGAGTAGACTTTTTTGAACATCCCGAGCAGCCCGGTCATCCTGCTTTTCAAAACCGCAGGTAGATAGCTTGTTACAAAACTGCCTGGTCGCCAAAGTTCCAAAAGCCTACTCACTTAGATTGCAGAGCGCTCCCATTAGCTGCGATTCCAAGGTATTTAGCGCTTTTGGACTCAAATCGTCATACTGAACAAGAATTTGACTTGAGTTTTCAGGGACAGATGCGCCATCGGCACACCAAAAACAGTCACCGATATCGATAAAAGAGATGCTCGAGCGCGTGAGGGCCCGTGCAAAAGTGCTTCCGCCCGTTCCACGCTCCGCAACCACGGTACAGTAAAGGCCCGCATCTGCCTGCTCGATCGAGACTTCCCCTGCCGGAAACGCTTTCCGCACAAGCGACGTCAGGCCATCACGCGCCTCGCGAGCACGAACGCGCACGCGGTTCACATGTCGCTCGTAATCACCCGATTCCAGCAAACGCGCCAAAGCGACCTGGTCAACAGAGCTCACCGACGAGGCGTAGAAACCAAGGTTGCGCCTAAACCGCTCCATTAGCTCATCGGGCAACACCATATACGCCAAACGCAACGCCGATGAAAGGCTCTTCGAAAACGTGTTGGTGTAGATAACCGACTGGGCGGCATCGATCGATGCGAGCGCGGGAATCGGCTTCCCGGCAAGGCGAAACTCACAATCAAAGTCATCTTCGATGAGATACCGACCTGGTCGCTCGGCGGCCCAGCTCAGAAGCGCATAGCGACGCGCAATGCTCGTCACAAGGCCGGTTGGATATTGGTGAGACGGCATCAGGTGAAGTACATCGGTCCCGGTTTTCTGCAGAGCGCTCAAGTCCACCCCCTCATCATCCAACGGGATATGTCGAACTTTGCAGCCCATAGCCTGATAAATGCGCGTCAGACGTAAATAGCCCGGGTCCTCAACGGCATACACCTTGTCAGCGCCAAGCAACTGAACCAACATGGTATCGAGCAGCTGGGCGCCTGCACCGATAACAATGTTGTTGGGGTCGACATTCATGCCCCTTGTCCCACGCAGATGGTGAGCAATTGCGCGTCGCAGCCGAGCGGTGCCCTGCGCCGGTGCGGGCGAAAAGATTTCGCGCTCATCTTCGGATGCCAACGTCGCCCGTAGTGCGCTTTGCCAAAGCCGCGCCGCCTCCAAAGCGGAAGGAGAAAGTGCATCGAACAGCTCGACCTGTCCGTTGACATCATGCGCGCTGAGGCCCACAGAGACGGTATCTCGGTCGATGCCCTGCGAAGCCAAAGGCAAAACCGGTGCATCCGGAAGCTTGCAAGCGTAGTAGCCACGACGCGGCATTGAGCAAATATAGCCCTCGGCAAGTAACTGGCTATATGCATTCTCGATGGTAATGACACTGATTCCCAGATGACTGGCAAAGGCGCGCTTAGACGGAAGATGCTCCCCCGCCGCAATACGTCCAGCAACAATATCATCTCGAATTTGCTGGTAAACATACTCATAAAGCGATGCTTCGCCGCGTTTTTCCAAATTGTAGTCAAGCATGAGTTTGCCACCTGACCTTATCGAGCTGTTCAATCTGGTATTAGTCTGACCTTGTAATTATCTCGAAAACTGAGTATTTTGCCATACCCAGCTCCCCGATAGGATGTTCCGTCAAGCAATGCACATGCCAACCAAGGGAGCAACCATGGCAGAACAGACCAGCAAGGCCGATCGCGTCAAACTCAATCGCGAACTCGCGCAGATGCTCAAGGGCGGCGTCATCATGGACGTCACCACACCCGAGCAGGCGCGCATCGCCGAGGAGGCAGGCGCCTGCGCCGTCATGGCACTCGAGCGCATTCCGGCCGACATCCGCGCCGCAGGCGGCGTCTCGCGCATGAGCGACCCCAAGATGATCAAGGGCATCCAAGAGGCCGTCTCCATCCCCGTCATGGCCAAGTGCCGCATCGGTCACATTGTCGAGGCGCAGGTCCTGCAGGCCATCGAGATCGATTACATCGACGAGTCCGAGGTTCTCTCCCCTGCCGATGACGTCTATCACATCGACAAGACCCAGTTTGACGTCCCGTTTGTCTGCGGCGCCCGCGATCTGGGCGAGGCGCTGCGACGTGTTGCCGAGGGCGCCACGATGATTCGCACCAAGGGCGAGCCGGGCACGGGCGACGTCGTTCAGGCCGTACGCCACATGCGCAAGATCCAAAAGCAGATCCGCGACGTTGTCGCCCTGCGCGACGATGAGCTCTTTGAGGCAGCCAAGCAACTGCAGGTTACGGTCGAGCTGGTGCGCGAGGTCCATGCCACGGGTAAGCTTCCCGTCGTGAACTTTGCCGCCGGCGGCGTAGCGACCCCCGCCGACGCCGCGCTGATGATGCAGCTGGGCGCCGAAGGCGTCTTTGTCGGCTCGGGCATCTTTAAGAGCGGCGACCCCGCCAAGCGCGCAGCCGCCATCGTCAAGGCCGTGGCAAACTTCACCGATGCCAAACTCATCGCCGAGCTTTCAGAGGACCTGGGCGAGGCCATGGTGGGCATCAACGCCGACGAGATCGAGATCATCATGGAGGAGCGCGGGCGCTAGTCCAGCAGAAAGGATCGCACATGAGCGATTACGCAGACCAGACGGTCGCCGTGCTGGCGGTCCAAGGTGCTTTTGCCGAGCACGAGGCAAGACTATCCGAGCTTGGCGCACGTTGTATTGAGCTGAGACAGGCGGCTGATTTGAAGCAGGACTTTGACCGTCTGGTACTTCCCGGCGGCGAGTCTACCGTTCAAGGGAAGCTGCTTGATGAGTTGGGCATGCTCGAGGAGCTTCGTGCCCGTATCGCTGAAGGCATGCCCGTCCTGGGCACCTGCGCCGGCCTGATTCTACTGGCTCACGACCTTGCCGCCCACGACGATAAGGGCACGCCGCGTTTGGCAACCATGGATGTACTTGTCGAGCGCAATGCCTACGGCAGGCAGCTCGGCAGCTTTCGAACCAAGGGACAGGTAGCCGGCATCGACGGTGAAGTGCCGCTGACGTTTATCCGCGCGCCCCGCATCGTCGAGGTCCACGGCGACGCCAAGGCCTTAGCGAAAGTCGACGGTCGTATTGTCGCCGCCCGTCAGGGCAACCAGCTCGGCGTAACCTTCCACCCCGAGCTCGACGACGATACCCGCCTCCACGAACTGTTCCTACAAATGTAGGCATCGAAATCAACAAACGAAACGAGAGTGGATAATCTCCCACCTTGAGCATGAATATGGGCTCATACCGGGAGATTATCCACTCTCATGCTACGTAGTCGTTGGGGACGTTCTTAAATGACCAGTCAAACAAGAACGTCCCCAACGACTATCTTTTAGCAGGTCTGGATCATGGCAATGTCGATGTTTTGGCACCGACAGCGAGCGCCCACCAGAGCGAACAAATTGGCATGAAAAGAGGACGGCATAGACCTTCTGGTCATGCCGTCCTCTTTGAATGACAAGTTGTCGCTCTGGCGCCCGCGCAGCGTCGACTGGTCCGCCGTTCGGTAGAACGGCGGAACCGCCTAACCGCCCAGGTAGGCTTTACGCACGTTGTCGTCGTGCAGCAGCTCTTGGCCGCTGCCGGTCATGGTGATCTTGCCGGTCTCGAGCACGTAGCCGCGTGTGGCGATGGAAAGAGCCATCTGTGCGTTTTGCTCGACCAGAAGCACCGTGGTGCCGGCCTTGTGCAGGTCCTCGACAATCTGGAAGATCTGCTCAATCAGAATCGGCGCCAGACCCATGGAAGGCTCGTCGAGCATAAGCAGTTTGGGGTTACTCATAAGAGCGCGGCCCATAACGAGCATCTGCTGCTCGCCGCCCGAAAGGGTGCCGGCGACCTGGCGACGGCGTTCCTTCAGGCGCGGGAACTGCTCGTAGACGCGCTCGAGGCCCGGAGCAACCGTGGACTTGGGCTGCGTGTAGGCGCCCATCTCCAGGTTCTCCTCGACCGTCATCTGCAAAAAGGCGCGACGGCCCTCGGGGACCTGAGCCAGGCCCTTGCCCACCAGCTTGTCGGCAGGCGTATGGGTAATGTCCTCGCCCATAAACTTGATGGAACCGGTCTTGGAACGCAGCAGGCCCGAGACGGTCTTGAGCGTTGTGGACTTGCCGGCACCGTTGGCACCAATCAAGGCCACGATCTCGCCCTCGTTAACGTTAAAGGAGATGTCCTTAATGGCGTGGATGGCGCCGTACCAGACGTTGATGTTGTAGACGGAAAGCATCGGCTCTGCCATTTAGTTCTCCCCCTTATCCTGCTTGCCCAGATATGCCTCAATAACAGCGTCGTTGTTCTGGATTTCCTCTGCCGTGCCCTTGGCGATGACCTTACCAAAGTTGAGCACGCAGATGCCCTCGCAGATGTTCATAACGAGCGACATATCATGCTCGATAAGCATGATGGCAATGCCAAAGGTGTCGCGAATCTTGACGATGTTCTCCATGAGCTCCGCGGTCTCGGACGGGTTCATGCCGGCAGCAGGCTCGTCGAGCAGCAGTAGCTTGGGGTTGGTGGCAAGCGCGCGGACGATCTCCAGACGACGCTGAGCGCCGTAAGGAAGCGAGCCGGCCTGTTCATTTGCCAGATGCTCCATATCAAAGATGGACAGCAGCTCCATGGCGCGCTCGTGAGCAGCCTTCTCGTGCTTCCAATACGTCGGCAGGCGCAGCACGCCCTCAAAGCCGGAGTAACGCTCCTGGTTATGCAGGCCGACCTTGACGTTATCCTCCACCGTCATGGTGTTGAATAGGCGAATGTTCTGGAAGGTACGGGCAATACCCATGCGGTTGACCTGGTAGACCGACTTGCCCGAGGTGTCCTCGCCGTCGAGTAGGATGGTGCCGTGCGTGGGCTGATACACCTTGGTGAGCAAGTTGAAGACCGTGGTCTTACCGGCACCGTTGGGGCCGATCAGACCGGCGATCTCGGTCTTGCCGATAGTCAGGCTAAAGTCGTCGACTGCCTTAAGGCCACCGAACTCAATGCCCAGGTGGATGCACTCGAGTGCAGGGCGCTCGCCCAGGTCACGATCGGGAACGATGGCGCCAGAAGGATACGGGACCATCTTGCCCTTCTTGAACTCAAATTTACTGGGCATCGGCTGCCACCTCCTTCTTGGAAGCAAAGCGGTCCTTGACGCGACCGAAGAACGCCTTGAGCTGCGGGTTGTTGGTAAAAATCATGACCAAGATCAGCACGATGGCGTAGATGAGCATGCGGTAGTCCGAGAACTGACGAAGCAGCTCGGGAAGCACCGTGAGCAGCGCCGCCGCGATGACGGAGCCGCGCATATTGCCCAGACCGCCCAGGACCACGAACACCAGGATGAGAATGGACGTGTTGAAGTCGAACTTGGTGGCGGAGAGCTGCGAGAAGTTACCGCCGAAGAGGGCTCCGGCAGCACCGGCGAGGGCAGCGGAAACCACGAAGGCGATCATGCGGTACTCGGTGACGGAGATGCCTACGGACTCGGCTGCAATCTTGTTATCGCGCACGGCCATAATGGCACGGCCGGTACGGCTGCGGACCAGGTTGAGCACGATCACGAGTGCGACCATGACCAGGATGGCACCGGCGAGGAAGGTCGAGTACGTCGACACGCCCGAGGCGCCCTGGGCGCCCTTGATGATGGCGGTGCCGTCCTCGAGCAGGTGCAGGTCGTCGATCGTGGAGTTACCCGTGATGTTAAAGATCACATGCAGGCCGCGGGAATCGACGCCCACAATGAGGCAGGTGACGACCTCTTTGATAATCTCGCCAAAAGCCAGGGTCACGATGGCCAGATAGTCGCCGCTCAGGCGCAGGACCGGGATACCGATCAAGAAGCCCAAGATGGCAGCGGCGATAGCGCCGACCACAATGCTGATGATCAGACGCATCGGATCAGACGGAACGGTGCTCTCCAGCGCGACGGCAGTGACGATGCCCGTATAGGCACCGACGCTCATAAAGCCCGCGTGGCCCAGCGACAAGTCGCCCGCGATGCCGACGACGAGGTTAAGGGAGATGGCCATGACGATATAGGCTGTGATGGGAACCAGCTGACCGGCGATCATGCGCGGGATCATGTGGTTGGACTGCATAAAGAACACGATGGCGAACGCCACAACGCACATGGCGTACGTGACAAAGTCGTGACGCGTCTGCTTGTCTTTAAGAAACTTCATAACGCTCACCTACACCTTCTCGGGGACGTACTTGCCCAAGAGGCCGGCAGGCTTGACGAGCAGGACGATGATCAGAACACCAAAGACGATGGAGTTGGCAAGGCTCGTGGAAATGTAAGCCTGCGCCATCGCCTCGATGATGCCGATGAGAATGCCACCGACAAAGGCACCGGGGATGGAGCCGATGCCGCCGAAAACGGCAGCGTCGAAGGCCTTGATGCCAGGCATGGCGCCCGTGGTGGGCTGCAGGACCGGCGAGTAGGAGCACAGCAGCACGCCGGCGATGGCGGCAAGGGCAGAGCCGATGGCAAACGTCATCGAGATGGTGCGGTTGACGTTGATGCCCATGAGCTGAGCGGCGGCCTTATCCTCGGACACGGCGCGCATGGCCTTGCCCATCTTGGTCTTACCTGTAAAGAACATCAGGCCGGCCATGATAACCAGGCAGGCGACGATGGTGACGAGCGAGACGGCGCTTACGTTGAACTTGGCCAAGAACTCCGGCACCTGGAAGGTGACGAGCGAAGTGAAGTTCTTGGGCGTGGCGCCCCACAGAAGCTGCGCGGCGTTCTGCAAGAAGTAAGACACGCCGATGGCCGTGATCAGAACGGCCAGAGGGCCTGCTTGGCGCAGCGGCTTATAGGCCAGACCCTCGATGAGAACACCGAGAACCGTGCAGACCACACAAGAGAGAACTACAGATGCCCAGCCCGGGAGGCCGAGATACGACGTGGCGCAGAACGAGACATAGGCACCGACCATGATGACGTCGCCGTGAGCGAAGTTGAGCATCTTGGCGATACCGTAAACCATGGTGTAGCCCAACGCGATGATGGCGTAGACGCTGCCCATGGACAGGCCGTTGACCAGGTATTGGATAAAGACCGTCATGTTCCACATCCCCCTTTCGAATAGGTTTCCAGTTAATGTATGAAACAGGGACGTTACACTGTCCCTAGATACCAAGCAAGCAGGGAAGGCCAAAACCTCCCCTGCTTGGGATCAAAACCGCTCTATGTAAGGCGGCCAATTAGGCCTGTACGTACTTGCCGTCGGTGATGACGTAAGCCGTGGGCTCCTTCTGGACCTGGCCCTTATCGTTCCAGGTGAGTTTGCCGGTCAGACCGTCAACGGTAATCTTGAGCATAGCCTTGGACAGCTTCTCGGCGGCCTCGGTCGGGTCGGCGTCGACACCAAGACCGGCCTCCTTGACGGCCTCGGCCACCGCGTGCACGCCGTCGTAGGCGTCGGCGGCAAACTGGTCGGGGGTATCGCCGTACTTATCCTTGTAAGCGTTGACGAAGTCGGCGTTCTTCTCGTCGTCGGCGGAGAACGGGGTCATGAGCAGCAGGCCCTCGGCAAGAGAGGTATCGAAGCCCTCAACGCCCAGGATGCCGTCCATGCCGTCGCAGCCCATCATCTTGACGTCGTAGCCCATGTCCTTGGCGTTCTTGAGCAGGACGGACGCCGGCGTGTAGTAGATCGGCGCAAAGATCATGGTGGCGCCGGCCTGCTTGGCCTTGGTCAGCTGGTTGGTAAAGCTCGTGGCGGAGTCGTCCTTAAAGGTCTCCTCGTCAACAATCTCGAGCTTGGACTCAGCGGCCTGGGCCTTAAAGGAATCTGCGATGCCCGAAGAATAGGCGTCGCCGGAGTTATAGAACAGCACGAACTTCTCGTCCGCATACTTCTGCGCCAGGAACTTGGCAGCGTTGACACCCTGGTTGGGGTCGGTAAAGCAAACCTGGAAGACGCAATCCTTGCCCTTGGTAACGTCCTCGGAAGACGCGGACGGGGTGATCATGAACGTCTCGGGGTCGTTACCGCACTCTGCGGCAACGGCGACCGACGCACCCGTGGTGGTCGGACCGACGAGGGCCTGCATGCCCCAGTCGAGCAGGGTGTTGAAGGCGTTGACGGCCTTCTCGCCATCGGCCTGGTCATCCTCGGCCTTGCTGGCAAGCGGCAACTCCTTGGTCGAGAAATCCTTGCAGCCAAGCTCGACACCCTGGGTAACGGACTTGCCGTAGGACGCGTTGGCGCCGGTCAGCGGGCCGATGGTGCCGATCTTAAACGAAGCGTCGCCCGAAGCGGAACCGCTATCGCCGCCGTTGGAGGAGCAGCCAGCTAGAATGGACATCGCCCCCAGACCTGCTGCGCTCGCGATAACGCTCCTGCGATTCATAACAGGGTTCAATGACTTACCGGTGAGGCTCGACATGCGGCTCTCCTCTCAAATCTCGTCGGGTTTCGGTTACCCGACAGGCCATCCTTCGCCGTGTTCGGCGTTCGCAAAATACTAGACGCTTTAGTTAAGGAAAGTGGCGATTATTTCAACTTTTCTTTGGATTTGTTCATTTATCCATAATTCTGCGTATTCCTGTCGGTTTATGCAGTTTAGCCACTTTATTGTGTGAAAGTAATGTTTCCGTTCTGTTACAGGCGTCCTTGCCCTGAATAAAACGGCCCGCCGGTCTCGATGTATATGCACTTAGGCGGCGATGTACTTGCCGTCCTGGATCACATAAGCCGTAGCGGGCTTTTCGACCTGGCCCTTGTCATTCCACGTCAGCTCGCCCGTCAGGCCCTCGATCTTGATCTTGCGCATGGCCTTGGCAAGGTCGCCGGCAATGTCGGCACCGTCGGCCGAAATGTCAATCCCCGCCCTATCGATAGCCTCGGCGATGGCGTGGACGCAATCGTAGGCGTCGGCGGCAAACTGGTTGGGCGTCTCGTCGTAGGCATCCTTATAGGCCTTGACGAAGTCGACATTCTTCTCATCGTCAGCCGAAAACGGGGTCATGAGCAGTACGCCCTCGGCAAGAGAGGTATCGAAGCCTTCCACAGAGAGCAGGCCGTCCATGCCGTCGGTACCCATGAGGGTCATGTCGTAGCCCATGTCCTTGGCGTTCTTGAGCAAAACGGACGCCGGCGTGTAATAGATCGGCGCAAAGATGAGCGTGGCGCCGGCCTCCTTGGCCTTGGTGAGCTGGTTGGTAAAGCTCGTGGAGGAATCGTCCTTAAAGGTCTCGGTATCGACGATATCAAGTTTGGACTCCTTGGCCTGCTCGGCAAAGGCATCGGCAACACCCGAGCTGTACGTATCGCCGGAGTTGTAGAACAGGGCGATCTTGGCATCCGCGTACTTCTCGGCCAAGAACTTTGCGGCGCTGGCGCCCATGGTGGGATCGGTGAAGCAAACCTGAAAGACCGTGGTCTTATCCTTGGTAACGTCGAGCGACGAGGCCGAGGGCGTGACCATGAGCATGTCGTCGGCAATCTCGCCCGAGACAGCGACGGCAGCACCGGTGGTGACCGGGCCGACGAGCGCCTGCATGCCCCAGTCGCACAAGGTATTGAAGGCGTTGATGGCCTTCTCGCCGTCAGCGACGTCATCCTCGGACTTAAGCGAGAGTTTGAGGTCCTTGGTCGAAAAATCCTTGGCGGCGAGCTTGGCACCCTTCTCGGCCGAAACGCCATAGGTTGCCGCGGCGCCGGTCAGAGGGCCGATGACACCAATCTCTGTCTCTTATACACATCTCCGAGCCCACGAGACATCTCAGGATCTC
>URFE01000064.1:0-11190 GCA_900546965.1 uncultured Collinsella sp. | reverse complement strand
CCATCCAAGAATGCACGACGCACGCGAGGGGGCAAGTCCTCCCACGGCGTATCGGTGCTCACCTTAAAGTGTTTGCAGACCGCAGCAAAAATCTGCGGATAGTAGTTCGAGTTGCCAAACAGGCTACCAAAGACTCCGTCGGCAATGGACTTCGAGGGGTCCTCGATCAACGCCTCGGCATCAACGGTTTTCTTAAAGCCCAGGCCGTCGCACTCAGGACATGCGCCATAGGGAGCGTTGAACGAAAAATCACGCGGCTGAAGATCGTCAATGGAGTGACCATGCTCCGGGCACGCCAAGGCCAACGAATACTCCAGCAGCTCGCCCTCGGTCCCCTCGGGAGCATCACGATCGGGCAGCATGTACACGTTTACATTGCCGTGAGCCAGCGCGGTCGCCTGCTCAACAGACTCGGCGATACGGCCCAGAGAGTTCTCACGGATCACGATGCGATCGACTACGACCTCGATATCGTGCTTGAACTTCTTGTCCAGATCGATCGGATCGTCGAGCGAGCGCACTTCACCGTCGACACGCACGCGGCTAAAGCCCTCGGCGCGAAGGTCCTCAAACAGTTTGGTGTACTCGCCTTTTCGCCCGCGCACCACCGGTGCCAGCACAAACGCGCGGCGGCCCTCCCCCGCCGCCAAGACCTTGTCGGCAACCTGGTCGGTCGTCTGACGCTCAATGACGCGGCCGCATTCGGGACAGTGCGGGGTGCCCACACGGGCGAACAGCAGGCGCAGATAGTCATAAATCTCGGTTACAGTGCCAACCGTCGAGCGAGGGTTTTTAGACGTCGTCTTTTGGTCGATCGACACCGCCGGCGAAAGGCCGTCGATTGAATCCAAGTCGGGTTTGTCCATCTGGCCCAAGAACTGGCGCGCATAGCTCGAAAGACTCTCGACGTATCGACGCTGGCCCTCGGCATAGATAGTGTCAAATGCCAGCGAACTCTTGCCCGAGCCAGAAAGACCGGTAATGACCACGAGTTGGTCACGCGGAATGGAAACATCGATATCACGGAGGTTGTGCTCACGAGCGCCGCGAATAACGATAGAAGAATCAGACATGGAAGCTCCTTGCCTCCTATTGCATCGAATCATACTGTCGATGAGTTTAGCGCACTCGACGCGCACAGATGTTCGTAATACAAGATTCGCAGACCTTTAGCTTTGCGTATCGGGTGCTTTGTTTCTCGAAATGCCGTGGAAAGGTTACAGTAATCTACTACTGAACTTAATTTGCTGTAACAGAGGAACGTCCATGACCGAAGATATCCCCCTTGAAATCACTTCGAGCGACATGGCCAATCTGCCCATATTCATCGCCGTCCTTATCGTGGCCACCGTCGTCGTGCGCGTGTATTTTTCAATCAAACACAATGAAAAGCCGCCCATTGCCCGCGTCTTTTGGTGCGCGACGCTCCTCATCCCGCTCGGCATGGTAGCTGCATGGATTACGAATCAATTGCTCGTAAATGAGGACAATTCCCTATGGGTCCTTTCTTATTCGGCGCTCGGTGCTACCGCCGTCATACTTCTTGTCGAGCCCTTGGTTTCGGGACTTATCGACCAAACCGATCTTGCGACGGGAACGGTTGCCTGTATTTGCCGTGACATCCTTGTCATCGCCGCTGTTTCAGCGCTCTCGTTCGTTTCACTCGAAATTGCCTGTAACGAAACGTTCTATCGCATTCCCGCCAACTCATTCGGGTTTTCCGTCGGGCTGCTCGCGACGGTTCTGCTCTCCCTTTATTTGCTGGGACAGCGTCATGGAGGCGTCATGGCCCTCGTGCCCGTCGCCTGTTGCATCCTTGGCATTGCCGAGCACTTCGTCATAACGTTTAAAGGCGAAGCCATCCTGCCAAGCGATATCTTGGCCCTTGGCACCGCAATGGAAGTGAGCGAGGGATACGAGTTTACCTTTACCGCCGGAATCGTAACCTCTCTCGCCCTGCTGGAGATTTCCCTGGGGCTTCTTTCGCTTATCCGACCGCGAAAGCTCCGTACGCCCACCCATGTCTTCCCCGCAATCGCCGCTAACCTCTGCGCTTTTCTGCTAGTGACCGTTGTGGGGCTCTCGGGCTTTTCCAGCATCGACTTGGAGCAGGCGCTGGATTTTGGATTTGACCGTTGGCAGCCCATCACCACATATACGTCTCAGGGTTTTATCACTTCGTTCACCGAAATGGTCAACGAGTTGCCCATTGAGAAGCCCGAAGGCTATACGCCCGATGAGGCGCAGAGCATCGAGCAGGAGCTCGCCGCCGCCTACGACAGCACGTATGGCTCGAGCGAGCAGCGCGCGGCTGCCGTTGCCCAGTTCAATGAAATCAAGCCGACGATTGTTGCCGTCATGAACGAGAGTTTTAGCGACCTTTCGTGCTTTGAGCAGCTCCAGGCGGCCGGGTACACCGGCCCCGCATTCTACAACTCGCTTCCCGACACACTTGTTCGCGGCACCATGCTCGCTTCGGTCACCGGTGGCGGAACGGCAAACTCCGAATTCGAATTTTTGACCGGAGCGACAACGGCCTTTGTCGGATTAGGCAAGATCCCCTATCAGCTGTATCAGATGAATGGCGTCAACAGCCTGGCAAAGGACCTTAAAGAGCTTGGGTATACCGCTACCGCTATGCACCCGCAAAACCCCGTCAACTACCATCGAGATAAGATCTATCAGCAGCTGGGCTTTGGAGACTTTCTTTCAATCGGCGATTTCGAAGGTGCGCCCTGTTACCATGCCGGCGTATGCGACTACGCCACCTACGACAAGATACTCGACCTGCTTAGAACCGACGAAGCGCCGCAGTTCATCTTTGACGTCACGATGCAAAATCACGGCGGCTACGACTATGGCACCGTTCCCGCCGAAGAGCTGACAAACTATTGGGTCGAGGGAGCCAGCGAGGGCGCCAATAGCGCGCTCAACACCTATCTCACCTGCATCAACGCATCCGACCGGGACCTCGAGTACTTTATCAACGAGCTCCGCAATATCGGCAGACCGGTTGTCCTTGTCTTTTTTGGCGACCATCAGCCGAGCGCCGCAACGACTCTCAACGACGAGCTGTACCCTCAGGAAGATACGGCAAGCCACGCTTTCCGTATCTATCAGTCGACATATTTCGTCTGGGCTAACTATGAAATCGCCGGCAATACCGAGCTCAACGTCTACGACACCGTCGGGGCAAACGAGATTGCAGCCATTACCCTTAATAAGATCGGCGCCCCGCTCACCGACTATCAAAAGGCTCTGCTTGCAACAAGGTCAGATGTGCCCACCATCAATGTCGCCGGCTACCTTGGTGCCAACGGGCTGCGCTACGACTTGGAATCTGAAGACAGCCCATACGCCTCGACGATCGACAAGCTGCAGCGCATGCAATACCTCGAGTTCGCCAGCAAAGTTCAGTAAGCCCGCCCATTCGCTTGGGCCCATCGTATTGCAAGCACGCTCGGCCCAAATGCATCGCAAATGACTCCCGCTCGCAAACGAGGGTACAATGACGCTCGTGTCACATCACGGGGCTCCGGCCCCAACATATACAAAGGAGTCATACATGGGTTGCGAGCACGCACAGGCCGCCGGCGGACAAACGTCGCCGTCGCAATTTGAGGAGAACACGCTGTCCGAGGTCAAACGCGTCATCGCCGTGCTTTCCGGCAAGGGCGGTGTCGGCAAGTCGTTTGTCACCGGTGCCATCGCCACCGAGCTTGCCCGCCACGACCACAAGGTCGGCGTCCTCGATGCCGACATCACCGGTCCCTCTATCCCCAAGATGTTCGGTATGAGCGGACGCCACGTCCATGCCCTTGGCAACCTTATGCTGCCCGAAATCTCCGAGCACGGCGTCAAGGTCATGAGCTCCAACCTGCTGCTCCAAAACGAGACCGACCCCGTCCTTTGGCGCGGTCCGGTCATCGCAGGCGCCATTAGGCAGTTCTGGAGCGAGACCTCGTGGGGCCCCATCGACTACCTGCTGGTCGACATGCCTCCGGGAACAGGCGACGTCGCGCTCACCGTCTTCCAGTCACTGCCCGTCGACGGCATCGTCATCGTCACGAGCCCGCAGGATCTGGTCTCGATGATCGTCGCCAAGGCGGTCAACATGGCCGAGAAGATGAACGTCCCCATTCTGGGCATCGTCGAAAACATGAGCTATATTGAGTGCCCCGACTGCGGCAAGAAGATCGAGGTCTTTGGCAAGAGCAAGCTCCCCGAGGTCGCAGAGCGCTATAACCTCGACATCTTGGGCCAGCTTCCCATTAATCCGGCACTCGCCGAGGCCTGCGATAAGGGCGAGGTCGAGACCGCACTGCCCGATGGCATGTTGCCCAAGGCAGTCTCTGCCGTCGAGGCCATTACCCCGCACGAGACCGACGAGGCCTAAGTGAACACGAGCGCCTTCTATGACGTCCTGGTAATCGGCGGCGGGGCTTCAGGCCTCGCCGCCGCCATTACGGCCGCACGTGCTGGCAAAAGCGTCTGCATCGTTGAGCGCGATGTCGCCTGCGGCCTTAAGCTCCTTGCGACCGGTAACGGCCGCTGCAACCTCTCCAACGAATCGATTGATCCTCAGCGGTATAACCACCCCGCATTCGTCGAATCCGTCATGGGCCCCCAGCCCGAACAAGAGCTTATGGGTTTCTTCTCCTCGCTGGGCATCATGACAACCTCCGAGGAAGGCCGGCTGTACCCGCGCTCCCTTCGCGCCGAATCGGTGCGCGACGCGCTTCTCAACGTTTGCAACCGCCTAGGTATCACCTTAATCTGCGGAGCCAACGTTGCCTCGGCGCACAAAGTTTCCGAAGGCTGGGCACTCCAAATAGACCGTCCAGCGCGGGCGCTCAAGGCAAAAAAGCACGACGACCGAAAATCGGAGCTCCGCTCGCTTCGGAAAACGCTCGCCGATGTCCCTCGCAAGAACGAGGCCCTGCAGGCACATGCCGTAATTATCGCCACGGGCGGCAACCCCACCGGTATCGCCGATACGTTTCGCCTCCCCCTCACTTCGCTGCGCCCCATCCTCTGCCCCGTATCGGCAACGGTCGTTGGCGATCGGGCGGCACTCAAGACGTTGGATGGTCTGCGCGTCCGCGCCCGCTTGACGCTCACCCGTAACCATAGTGAGCTCTGGCACGAAGACGGTGAAGTACTGTTTCGAGCCTTCGGCATCTCGGGCGTCGCTGTCTTCAACCTCTCCCGTCGTATCCAGCGCGGCGATACGATCCTGCTCGACGTTTTCCCCGACCTCTCCAAAGACGAGCTGCTCGATATGCTCAACCGGCGCGTTGAGCTGCTCGGCGGCTTTTCGCCCCGCGATCCCCGTTGGCTCGACGGCATGCTCGCCCCGCAACTCTCCCGCGTCGTCTGTACAGCGTTCGAGCAGTGCCATCCAGGCTCCAACGATGTCATCCACCTGGTCTCGATCCTCAAGCACTTTAAGTTGCTCGTCGAGGGAACAGCCGAGGAGCGCTCGGCGCAGGTCACGCGTGGTGGCGTATCTGTCGAGAGCATCTCAACACCCAGTCTACGCGCGCGCAGCGTTGTCGACGCCCCGCTTTACGTCTGCGGCGAAGCGCTCGACATCGACGCCGATTGCGGAGGCTTTAACCTTGCGTGGGCCTGGCTCTCGGGCATTCGCGCTGCAAGCAGCCTGTAGCCGCGCAGTCTATAATCAAAAACGCATTCGGGCCGTCTGGGATACCGGACGGCCTCTTTCTTGCCTCTAAGGAGACCTCGATGATCGAAATCACCCAAGTCAACGCTTCGCTCGATGAAGCCGGCGATGAAAATGCCTGCCTCATTGTTGGCAAGCGAGTCGCCAAGCGCGTCCTACGTTGCAAGGACTCCGAGATCAAGTCCATCGAACTCCACCGCAAGTCAATCGACGCTCGCAAAAAACGAGACGTCCATTTTATCCTGAGCTTTCGTGTTGAGCTGACTAGTCCCCACCTCGAGCGAGAAGCGGTCGACAGCGTTGCCGAGCGTGACCGCTCGCGCGTACGCGCGATAGAAGACGATGAGCCTTCATTCCCCTCCCCCGTCTCCGACGCACCTCAAGAACGCCCTGTCGTTGTCGGCGCCGGATGCGCCGGCCTTTTCGCTGCGCTCACGCTCGCCAAAGCAGGTCTTAAGCCCTTGCTTATCGAGCGCGGCGACCCGGCATTTCGCCGCTCGCAGGCGATCGACCTCTTTCTAAAGGAGCGCATCCTCGACCCCGAGAGCAATATTCAGTTTGGTCTGGGCGGCGCGGGGACCTTCTCGGACGGCAAGCTCAATACGGGAACAAAAAATCCCGCCCATCGCCTTATCCTCGAAACCTTCGTCGAGGCAGGTGCGCCCCGCGATATTCTGTGGGATGCCAAGCCGCACATTGGCTCCGACATCCTTCCCACGGTTGTCACCGCTATATCCCAGCGCATCGAGCAGCTCGGAGGTGTCGTCCGTTATCGAACGAAGCTCGTCGACATTCGCATCGACGCGTCTGGCGCCATCACCGGTATTGATGTCCAATCGTCCCAAGACGCCGCTTACGAGCCAATCGAGACAAAGCACCTCATCCTCGCCTGTGGGCATTCTGCTCGCGATATTTTTGAGCTCCTTAAGGACCACAACGTGGCCCTCGCACCAAAGACCTTTGCCATGGGCGTTCGCATCGAGCATCCGCAACGCGACATCGACCGAGCCCAATATGGAGCCTCGGCGGGACATCCAGCGCTCGGGGCGGCCCCCTACAAACTTGTTGCTCATCTTCCCAACGGCCGCAGCGTGTTCTCGTTTTGCATGTGCCCCGGCGGACAGGTTGTTGCCGCCTCTTCAGAACCGTGCCATCTGTGCGTCAACGGGGCCAGTCTCAATGCCCGCGACGGACGCAACGCAAATGCCGCCCTGCTCGTTAACGTCACGCCTGAGGACCTTCCCAACGATGACCCGCTCGCCGGCATCGAGCTCCAGCGTGCCTGCGAGGCGGCCGCCTATCGCCTGGGCGGTTCCAACTGGAACGCACCGGCACAACTCGTCGGAGATTTCCTCGCAGGACGCGCCAGCAAGGCGCCCGGAAAGGTAAAGCCCACCTATCCGCTCGGTGTGACCTGGACGGCAATTGACGAAGCCCTACCGCAGCATATCGTCGAGTCGCTCCGCCTGGGACTTCCCCTACTCGGAAAAAAGCTACGAGGCTACGACCGTCATGATGCCGTTCTTACCGGCGTGGAGACTCGTTCGAGCTCACCGATCACTGTCACCCGAGACCGAACGTGCCATGCCGTGTCGACCCCGGGCCTCTACCCTTGTGGTGAGGGAGCTGGATATGCTGGCGGCATCATGAGCGCGGCCACCGACGGCATCCGTTGTGCCGAAGCCCTGATCGCGGACCTCTAACGCACGAATTCCAGCGCGCAAAAGACACAGGCCCCGAGCCCCACAGGGAACTCGGGGCCTGTTCGCTATTTCTTAAACCGTGCACCCTGGCGTTTTCTGCCCGATGCGAACGTGGAACCCTTGCGGGCCTGCGAACGTAAGCGCTCGATCGTCTCGTCCTCAGACGCGCCCTCGAGCATCGCCCGAATCTGAACGACGGCATCGCGCAGGCGCGCCGCCTCCTCAAAGTCCATGGCGGCAGAAGCGTTACGCATATCCTCTTCCATGGTTTCGACGATCCGCACAAGCTCGTCATGCGGCAGTTCTTCCAACTGCTCCGCAAGTGTCTGCTCGGGCGCCACCGTTTCCGGCACGCCGCCCTCGCCCGACTCATCGGGCGTATAGAATGCACCATGACCAAGAGAGTCGCCCTTCGAGCGCCCCTTGGAACCCACGGTTTTTTCGGCCTCGGCAATAAAACTTGAGATGTCGTTGATGGCCTTGCGCACCGTCTTGGGCACAATGCCATGCTCTTCGTTATATGCCATCTGAATCTCGCGACGGCGCTGCGTCTCCTCGATGGCCTCTTTCATCGAATCGGTCACAACGTCTGCATACATGATGACTTCGCCATCGGCGTTACGGGCCGCACGGCCAATCGTCTGAATCAGCGAACGGCGGTTGCGCAAGAAGCCTTCCTTATCGGCATCGAGAATTGCCACCAGTGAGACCTCGGGAAGATCCAAGCCCTCGCGAAGCAGGTTGATGCCAACGAGAACATCGATCTTGCCCTCGCGCAGCGTTCGCAGGATCTCGACACGGTCCATTGTCGCCGTATCAGAGTGCATGTAATTGACCTTAATACCCGCATCAAGTAGATGGTCGGTCAGGTCCTCGGCCATGCGCTTGGTCAACGTGGTCACCAGCACGCGCTCCTTGCGGGCAACGCGTTCGCGAATCTCGTCCTCAAGATCGTCAATCTGACCGCGAACTGGACGCACGTCAATCTTGGGGTCGAGCAGGCCGGTCGGACGAATAATCTGCTCCACGTCGTTTTGGCTCACCCGCAGCTCGTAGTCGCCCGGCGTGGCCGAAACATAGATAAACTGGGGGATCCTTGCCTCAAACTCATCAAAACGAAGCGGGCGGTTATCGAGCACCGAGGGCAGGCGAAAACCGTGTTCCACCAGCGTCACCTTACGCGAGCGGTCACCTTCGTGCATGCCACGAATCTGCGGCACCGTCACATGGCTCTCATCGATGATGCAGAGCATATCCTTGGGAAAGTAATCGATTAGGGTAAACGGCGGCTCACCCGGCTTGCGACCGTCCAGATGACGCGAGTAGTTCTCGATGCCGTTGCAAAAGCCCATCGTCTCGAGCATCTCAAGATCATAATCGGTGCGCTGCTGCAGACGCTGCGCCTCGAGCAACTTGTCGGTCGCCTTGAGCTCCGCCACGCGCTTCTCGCACTCTTCGCTGATCGATTTCAGAGACGCCTTGACCTTCGGCTTCTCGGTCACGTAGTGCGATGCCGGCCATACGGGAATGGCCTCGTACTCACGAAGCATCTCACCGGTGACCTCATCGATCTCGGCAATCAGCTCGACCTCGTCGCCAAAGAACTCAAACCGCAACGGATGCTCGGCATAAGGCGGATACACGTCGACAACATCGCCGCGCACGCGGAACGTGCCGCGTGCCAGGTCATAGTCATTGCGATCATATTGAATGTCGATAAGCGCATGGATAAAGTCATCGCGCTCGAGCGGCACCTTCTTGTCGACGTTTGGAGCCAGACCCGCATAGTCCTCAGGAGAGCCAATGCCATAGATACACGAGACCGATGCGACAACGATCACATCACGTCGAGAGAGCAGTGACGCGGTCGCCTGATGGCGCAGCATCTCGACCTCTTCGTTAATCGAGGAGTCTTTCTCGATATATGTATCGCTTTGCGGCACATACGCCTCGGGCTGATAGTAGTCGTAGTACGAGACGAAGTAGACCACAGCGTTATTGGGAAAGAACTCTTTGAGCTCGCTCGCAAGCTGAGCGGCGAGCGTTTTATTCGGAGCCATGACAAGGGTCGGCTTACCCAAGGCCTCAATGGTTTTGGCCATCGTAAAAGTCTTACCCGAACCAGTCACACCCAGCAAAACCTGATAGCGGTCTCCGTCCCTCACGCCCCGCACAAGTGACTCAATGGCCTTAGGCTGGGAACCAGCGGGCTCGTATGGAGACACGACCTTAAACGGCACATCAGCGCCCTCAACGCCAAAGCGCTTAAGTTCACCACCAACGCGTTCTACTTCAAATTCCGCCATGGATACTCCTAACTCATACATCTGCAGTATACGCAGGCGGTGGGCTTAGTCCTATACGAACCGATCGGGATAGAGAGTCTTATATCGAGCCCAGGCATTATTGACGCGAATCAGATAAGCCTGAGTTTCAGGGAAGGTAATCGCATTATGGAGTGACGTGTTCTGCTGCGCCCATCCGTCGACATTGCCCATACCGGCGTTATAGGCGGCGATGGCACTATCCGTCGACCCGTTGAAATAGGTTAGAAGATACGAGAGGTATGCGCAGCCAAACTCGATATTCGTAGCCGGATCGTTAAGGTTGTCGGCTGAATACTCCCCACCGTCGACAAGGCCCTTGGCGATCATATCATGGGCAGTCTCAGGCATCAGCTGCATCAATCCCTGAGCACCCTGATTCGACTCGGCCTCGGGATCCCAATTCGATTCCGACTTAATGACAGCGCACACCAGATACGGATCCAGATTATGCGAAATACTGGATTGCTTTACATACGCCTCGTAGTCAATCGGATACAGCGGTTTAAAGAAAGCGGCAGGAGCACAAGAATAAACGAATGAGATAAGGCCGAAGGCAAAAACGGCAGCCAGCGGCATAAGGCGATACCACGCAAAGAAACGTGTCTTAGGCATTGGCATCCCCCTTATCCGCAGTGTCTATAAACCCATGGCATGCAAGCCATGAGTCAAGCTGCTCAAAGAGCGAATTATCGCCTGCGGCATTATCAATCACCGTTGTAGCGAGATTGCACAGCGCAGACTCATCGGGCTGACAAGCAGAACGGGCATCGAAATCAGATGGCACCATGCCACGTTGAATAGCGCGCTCGCGACGAACTGACAAAGGGGCGCTAATGACCAGAATTTCATCAGCCAAGCCAAATGCATCCTCAAAACCAGTCGGAGCAGAAACCTCGACCACCGCAAAGGGATAACGGGGAGATGAAACCGTACAACAAACCGGGTCGAGAATCCTAAGCGAAAGCTGTTCAATCAGAACGGGATGCACGATGCCATTGAGCCGTGCGATCGAATCAGGAGAAGCGAAAGCTCGAGAAGCGAGGATGCTGCGGCGAATGCCGCCTTCCTCATCCAAAATGTCCCAACCGAATTCATCCGCGAGTGCATTAACGATATCAGAGCCCGGCACATACAGCGATTTTGCAAGCTCATCCAGATCGATTAGCATAGCGCCACGAGATTCGAGATAGCGGCAGGCAGTCGACTTACCCGAAGCAATATTGCCCAAGACAAATACGGTAAACATCAAGCCCTCCCTAACGCCAATGCGAGTAATTATCGCTCAAATACACTAGAAGGCCTCAAAATACAGCCAAACAGTAAGAGCGCATACGGGGGAACTAGGTCCCAAAGTACAACGTGTATACAACGCAAAAAAGGGGGAGGCCGCGAGGCCTCCCCCTTCTCAGTTCAAGCGTACGGCTCGGTGCCGTCCACCGGTCAGCGGCGCCCTGGCCTCCCACGGGCTGACCCC
>URFE01000063.1:0-11278 GCA_900546965.1 uncultured Collinsella sp. | reverse complement strand
AACAAATCCAAGTTAGACCATTTCAAATGGTTCGATGTCTGCCCGGATGCGACACATCTGGTGTGTCCATCCTCGCAGTATCCGGTTCTCAAGGTGCACGCCCCGCGGCTGATCCGGTCCGACCGGGCCGCGCGGCAAGGAGATATATTGCCAGACCGCGAAGCTCTGTGGGACGTCAATTCCGCTCTTCACAAGTCCTACACAACATATTGCTTTCTATAGGTAATAGAAAGACTGGTGCGGATCTTCCGCACGTATCAGATGATGACCCTTTGGTTCAGGAATATATAGAGATCGGTCACCTGTAAGTGTTTATCTACCCGCGCTTTTAGCAATGTAAACCGCGCTTCAGATAAAAAGAGGGAGCGCCGCGCACAACGCGACACTCCCCTAGCGATTCAAGAGAATCTATTAGGCCTCGAGAGCCTTCTTGGCGATGGTAGCCAGCTCGTTGAAGGACTCGATGTCCTCGTAAGCCATCTGAGCCAGGACCTTGCGGTCGAGCTCGATGCCGGCAACCTTCAGGCCGTGCATGAACTGAGAGTAAGAGATGTCGTTCAGGCGAGCAGCAGCGTTGATACGAGTGATCCAAAGAGAACGGATCTCGCGCTTCTTGTTGCGGCGATCACGATACTGATACTGCAGGGAGTGCTGGACCTGCTCTTTAGCATGCTTGTAAGTACGCGAAGCGGCACCGTAGTAACCCTTCGCACGGTGCATAACGGTACGGCGCTTCTTCTTGGCGGCAACAGCGCGCTTAATACGTGCCATGTTCTATCAACTCCTAGACGGTAAAACGAAAAACGGGAACGCGAACTTAGGCGAGACGCGACTTGATGACCTTGCGGTCGGCAGCGGCAATCTCGGTCTCCTGACGGAAGCCACGCTTACGCTTGGTGGACTTCTTGCTCAGGATGTGGCTCTTGAAAGCCTTGGCGCGCATAAGCTTGCCGGTACCAGTCTTGCGGAAACGCTTCTTGGTGCCGCTGTGGGACTTCATCTTAGGCATGAAATACTCCTTAATCGGTTACAGAACACTAGTTACTTAGTATCGCTTGCCGCTTTATCCTCATCGAAGGCGCCCTTAATCGGGGCGAGCAGCATAAGCATGTTACGGCCTTCCATCTTAGGCTTGGACTCGACCGTAGCGTAAGGCTTGAGATCCTCAGCGAGACGCTCGAGAACGTTAAGGCCCTGCTCCGGGTGAGCCATCTCACGGCCGCGGAACATGATGGTGATCTTAACGCGTGCGCCCTTCTTGAGGAAACGCAGAACGTGGCCCTTCTTGGTCTCGTAGTCGCCAACGTCGATCTTGGGTCGGAACTTCATTTCCTTGACCTCGACCTTGGACTGGTTCTTACGAGCAGCCTTGGCCTTCATGGCCTGCTGGTACTTGAACTTACCGTAGTCCATGACCTTGCAGACCGGCGGCTCCGCGTTGGGAGCGATCTCGACCAGGTCGAGACCCTGATCGTCGGCGACACGCTGGGCATCGCGGATGGCGAACAGGCCGAGCTGAGAGCCATCGACGCCAATCAAACGGCACGAAGATGCAGTAATCTCGTCGTTGATGCGGGTGTCATCAGACTTAGCTATTTTCCCTACCTCCATTCATAAAAAAATAACCTGGCGCTTCTCAGCAACCAGGTCGTACACATAGAGTTCCTCGATTTGAGGAAGGGAATCTAAGTTGTATGACCAGTCAGCTGCTCATTGGCGCCAAAAGGTGGGAACCCTCGGGTTCCTCTTTAGGGCATTGCGGGAACAACGCCTTGCGAATAATAACACGTACAGCGCGTTATCACATTACGTACACGAAAAAGGGGGCCGCAACCCCCTTGTACGCTCACTTGCATGTATGGTGCCCGAGGCGAGACTCGAAGGGCCTTCGCTCCGCGAAGCCCCGGGCTTCGGGCGCGCGGCGCCCTCGCCACGCTCCGCTACAAACAGGCCACAGGCCTGTTTGCTTAACGCTTCGCGCGCTCACGCGAGTTCGGCACGAAAAAGGGGGCCGCAACCCCCCCCTCGAACGCTCACTTGCATGTATGGTGCCCGAGGCGAGACTCGAACTCGCACGTTGTTGCCAACGGTGGATTTTGAGTCCACTGCGTCTGCCAATTCCGCCACTCGGGCACGTAATGCGTGAGTTAGTTTATCACAGCTTTCTACCGATTAGTCCGAAAATGGAACTTCGAGCATTTCGACGAGTTCGACCGTGCGTAGCATCTCGCGCTGACGGCATCCGCGACCGTCGACCGAAGCCTCACCCATCTGGTTATCGTAAGGGTCCTCGCGCATGCCGTCGAAAGAGGGCTCAAACTCTGCCTGGAATCGATTGTTGGCCACCATACGCCATGGGTCGAGATTGCCAAAGTAGTGACGGCGGCGCCACTCCTCCCCCATCCTGCGAGCAGAAGATCCAAATGACACGTCGGCGTTGAGCCAACCGGTCTGCGGCGTATAGAACTCTGCCCAGTCGTGCGACCCCACCGAATCGGGCGCAACGTAGAGGCCGCTCTGCCAACGGGCAGGCACGCCCGCGATACGGCACATGGTGATAAACGTGAGCGCCATAACGCCGCAATCGCCGCGGAGCGAATGCGCGCAGTCATCGGCAATAGATCCCAAAAGCAAGTACGGCGGCTGATAGCGATAGTCGATATACTGCGTCAGGTAATCATAGATAGCACGGGCGCGATCGAGCGGATCCTCGAGTCCGCCAACAACGCTGGCCGTCAGCTGCTGCAGATACGGCGTAAATGCAATGTGCGGACGGTCCTCGGAAATATCCTCGGGCAGAGGCGCGTCCATACGCGGATGAACCGGAAGTGTGCCACCGTAGACATCACAATAAGCAGCATCGATGTGATAACGATAAGTCACCGAGAATGAGCGCTCACTCGAAGAAGACCACGAGGCGGTACGCGCCGAAGCGTTCGCGGGAGCAACAGCACCCTCCGGCGTCATGTCGAGAATCTCGACCTGAGACTGTTGGCGGCAGGTGGCGGCTACGGGAAGCCAAGCGCGAACGGTCTCCCCCTCTAGAGCGCCGGGGACAGACAAGGACGCCTTAAGCGTAATAACGCGAGTCAATCCGTTTTGTGACTCCATCTCCTTGAGCATCTCGTTGCGCAGTGCAATTCCGTCCGTAGGATCGGGACGCATGCCGGGGACCTCTTTGGGATATACGCGAAGCGAATCGAGGAAGTTGTCGAGAACGAACAGCTCGCCATCGATAAAGCGCCAGTCAATACGCTTACGGTCAATCAGATCGTCAAACTGCTCATCGGTAAACTCGGGCCACTCCTCGCGGATCATCTCGATAGCCCGATCACGCGACACCGAAAAATGAAGCGGCGTCTCGATCATACGATACCGCTCGGCGCGAACGCAGGCAGCAAGCGAGGAATCGGGATCTTGGGCAAGCAGGCGATCGCAAGCCTCAATAGCCTGCGAAAGATACCCTGCATCCTTTAAACGCAGGATCTCGGGCGGCAGTCCAATATCGAGATGGCGAAAGTCATCACAGCAAACATCAACCAAGCACCCAACCGGCCCCTCGGCAATAACCTTCCCATCAGCAGGCGACACGTTAATTACAGCCATACCAAAACTCCAAGTCACTAGAACCCTTGAAGCCCATTGTACCGAGATAAAAAGAAAGCCCCCAACAAAGGAGCCATCAACACCGCCGAACGGTAGTCAAATAAATAATTCAGCCCAGTAACCCTGCGGCGTTAAACAAAGGAAGCCCCGTCCCCCGGAACTGTTTCCTTGGCGCGACTTCTGGCGAAGCCAGGTGAGCGCAAAGGAAACAGTGTAGGGGGACGGGGCTTCCGGCGGGTAGTTTAGCGACGCTTACGCCTTGTTGACGGAGCCAAACTCCTCCATGAGCTCCTTGGTGCGGGCAACGATGTTCTCGCGACCAGGCTTGAGGAGCTTGCGGGGGTCAAAGCCCTTGCCCTGCTGATCCTTGCCAGCCTCGATATACTCGCGAACGCCCTTGGCGAAGACGAGCTGCAGATCGGTGTTGACGTTGATCTTGGAGATACCCAGGGAGATGGCCTTCTTGATCTGATCCTCGGGGATGCCGGTGCCACCGTGCAGGACGAGGGGCAGGTCGCCGGTCTGAGCCTTAATCTCGCCCAGGCGCTCGAAGGAAAGGCCAGCCCAGTCGGCAGGGTACACGCCGTGGATGTTGCCGATACCGCAGGCGAGGAAGTCGACGCCCAGGTCAGCAATCTGCTTGCACTCAGCAGGATCAGCGAGCTCGCCGCTGGAGGTCACGCCGTCCTCGGTGCCGCCGATGCCGCCGACCTCGGCCTCGATGGACATGCCCTTGGAGTGGGCAAGCTCAACGAGCTCCTTGGTGCGGTCGAGGTTAAGCTGGAAGGTCTCCTCGTGAGAGCCGTCATACATGATGGACGTGAAGCCGGCCTCGATGCACTTGAAGCAGTCCTCGTAAGAACCGTGATCGAGGTGAAGGGCGACGGGAACGGTAACGCCCGTGGCCTCGACGGCAGCCTTGACCATGTCGGCGCAGACCTTGAAACCGCCCATCCACTTAGCGGCACCAGCGGTGCACTGAAGGATCAGCGGAGACTTGGCCTCCTCGGCGGCCTGGAGAATAGCCAGGGTCCACTCGAGGTTGTTGGTGTTGAAGGCACCGAGACCGTACTTGCCGGCCTCGGCCTTCTTGAGCATGTCTGCTGCGTTGACGAGCATAAAAGAAACCTCCTGTAAGGTTGCTCCGATAACGCCTGAGATTTTACCACGACATACCCGAGCATAAACGTTCGTTTGTTCACGAATACCATCCGATTGGACAAATTTTGACCGTTTGCCCCACAGAATCGACCCACTGGGGAAAATAGCTTGACGATTGAGCGGTCTTCGTGGTTCGGACGACGGCTTCGAGCCTACATCTGCATAAACGGGTTCTGCATAAGTTCGCGCGCCATCGTGGTCGAATCGCCATGGCCCGTCAAGCAAACGGTATCGGGCGGAAGCATCTTGGCAAGTTTGGAGAGCGAGCGCATAATCGCCTCCTCGTCACCGCCGGAAAGATCGGTACGACCGTGGCTGCCCGGGAAAAGCGTGTCGCCCACAAAGGCGATGTTCCCCTGCTCGGTCGCGGCGAACAGGACGATGCCGCCCGGCGTATGCCCCGGCGCCTCGATCACCTGCAGGCAGACGTCGCCCACCTCGATTGTATCGCCCTCGGCAAGCAAACGCGTCGGCTCACCCGGATCGGGCGTCTCTATACCCCACATGGCGCGCTGCTCCTCGATATTTGCGCGAGGTACCGTCACGTCCTTAGCGCACAAGTCATATAGTGCGCTGTCGCCAACGACAGCTCGAACCCCGGCAACCCCGCCAACATGGTCGGCATGACCGTGCGTGCAGACAGAGCCGAGTACGCGCACCTCGGGATGCGCGGTGCGGATATGCTCCACAAGACGCTCGCCCTCCCACGCCGGATCGACGATTAAGCACTCGTCATTCGAAATCACGGCGTAGCTGTTGGTCTGAATCGGGCCGTTGACGAGCGCCTCAATCGAAGCCACGCCTCGGGGTGTCAGGTCCAAAGTCATATCGTCCATGAGCATACCCTCCTTCTAAAATACGTTCGAGGCACCAAACGATGCCTCGAACGTAACCAATATCTATGATGCTGAGAGGCTCTCGCGCCTACACACGGCGCTTGAGTTGCGCTCCGCCCTCGCCGGGCATCAGGCGGCGAGCGTCGTAGACCGAGTCGACGCTGCTGATGGAAGCCAGCAGCGGATCCAGGCCACTCGCGTCCGAGATCTCGACCATAAAGCGCAGGGTTGCAATACCCTCGCGGTTGGTCGACGTGGCGGCAGAAAGGATATTGCCGCCCGCATCGCCAATGGCAATGGTGACATCCTTGAGCAGGCCCATGCGGTCCAGGCACTCGACCACGATCTCGACCTGGAAGAGGGTGTCGGCAGCGCCGTCCCACTCCACATCGATCATGCGCTCGGAATGTTCCATAAGACCCTTGACGTTAGGGCAGTTGGCGCGATGCACCGAAACGCCACGACCGCGCGTGATGAAGCCGACGATGTCGTCGCCCGTCACGGGGTTGCAGCAATGAGCCAGACGGACCAGCAGGCCGCTGTTGCTCTCGCCCTTGACGATAATGCCGTTACTGGCGCTCTTGCCGCGCTTTTGCGGCTTGCGGTTGGAGCCGCGAGCGGGCTGCTTCACGACCTCGGCGATAGCCTCGGCCTTGGTGAGCTGTTCCTCGGGCTTGGGGTCCAAGATTTGCTCGACCTTATTGCCCACAGCGCGCGGGGCAACCTTGCCGGCGCCGACGGCGGCAAACAGGTCCTCGAGCTGCTTGAAGTTAAACTGCTCCGCCACGGCGTTGAGTGCACGCGTCGAACGCGGCGTAGAAATGCCATAGCCACGCTTACGAAGGTCCTTGGCCAGCATATCGCGACCAGCAGCAGCGTCGTCGTCCTTGGTCGCAGCGGCAAAATAGCGGCGGATCTTTGACTTGGCCGAAGGCGTCTTGACGATCTTGAGCCAATCACGCGACGGCTTGGAACTCTTGTTGGTCAGGATTTCAACGCGGTCGCCCGTCTTGATCTCGTGCGTGAGCGGAGCCACCGCACCGTTGATTTTGGCGCCGACGCAATGGTTTCCCACCTCGGTGTGAACGGCATAGGCAAAGTCGAGCGGCGTGGAGCCGGCACGAAGCGCCATGACCTCGCCTTTGGGCGTGAAGACGAAGATCTCCTGATCGAACAGATCGACCTTCAGCGAGTGCAGGTATTCCTTGGCATCGGTGATCTCGTCGGAAGCCGCCCAATCGAGCGAATGCTTGAGCCAGTTGATCTGGTCGTCCAAACGTTGAGCGTCATTGGTCTTGGAAGCAGACGATCCGCCCGACTTCTTATATAGCCAGTGGGCGGCAATGCCGTACTCGGCCTGCTCATGCATCTCATAGGTTCGAATCTGAATCTCGAGCGGGCGGGCCGTGGGGCCGATAACCGTCGTATGGAGCGACTGGTAGTTATTGACCTTGGGCATGGCGATATAGTCTTTAAAGCGACCGGGCATGGGGTGCCACAGCGTATGCACTGCGCCGAGCGTGGAGTAGCAATCGCGCACCGAATGGGTAATAACGCGCAGCGCCACCAAATCGTAGATCTCGGAGAACTCCTTGCCCTTGCGCTTCATCTTTTGGTAGATGGACCAATAGTGCTTGGAGCGGCCGTTGATCTGGAAGCCCTCCAGGCCAATGCGGTTGAGCTCGTCGGTGAGCGTCTTGATGGTCTCGGCCAGATAGCGCTCGCGAACCTCGCGCGACTCAGCCACCATGCGCGCGATGCGCTGGTAGGCGTCGGGCTCAAGGTAGAAGAAGGACAGGTCCTCGAGCTCCCATTTAATGGAGCTCATGCCCAGACGGTCGGCCAGAGGCGCATACACGTCCATGGTCTCGCGAGCCTTAAACAGGCGACGGTCCTCACGCAGGGCTGCCAGCGTTCGCATGTTGTGCAGACGGTCGGCAAGTTTAACGATGATGACGCGAATGTCCTTGGACATGGCGAGGAACATCTTGCGCAGCGTGAGGGCCTGTTTCTCGTCCATGCTGTCGACTTCGATGTTGGTGAGCTTGGTCACGCCATCGACGAGCTCGGCCACCGTATCGCCAAACAGGCCGGAAACATCGGTGAGCGAGGTCTCGGTATCCTCGACGGTATCGTGCAGCAGCGCGGCGCACACCACGTCACAGTCCATCTTGAGATCGGCCAAAATGATGGCAACCTCGACGGGATGGTTAATGTACATCTCGCCCGAGCGGCGCTTTTGGTTGCAGTGCTTCTCGGCGGCAAAGCAGTAGGCTTGCTCCACCTTCGAAAAGTCGTCCTCATTCATATATTTGAGGCACAGGCGCTCCAGCTTGTCGTAGCTGTCCGCCATAATCTCGGGCGGCAGCTCATCGGCATGCTTATAGTGCTCCATCTCCGAAAACGGCTGGAGGGTGGAATCATGGGCGGTACGGGCTGCGGCATCCATCGAGGTCCCCTTCCCCTAGGCCCGCGGTACGATCGGGCGGTTAACTTTGGCTAGCATATCAGAAGCGCACGAATCGAGCGCCCAGCTCCGGAAAGCCGAGAACTCCATGCGCGAGCGCAAGCCCTCCAAATAGCGAATTGACCTGCTCAATTGCACGCGGCCGGGGTTTTCGGCCATCGCGATACGACGAGTGTCGTCAAACCCCGAAACTCGACAGAAACCAAGCTCTTCGAAGATTCCCAGGCCGCTTTCCACCGAACGCTCGTCGACCGGCGTGCGAGCATCGATGGCAAGGCACATCTGCGCGATGTCGATATCGCTCGCGCTAAAGGAATCGTCCCCCGTCTTGCCGCGGTTGGAGCGCCACATGGTCTGCAGCGCGCGATAGAGCGTGACGAGCTCGTCGCGCTCGGGCGCATAGCAGTCGAGCAGGCGCTCGTTAATGCGGGCGTCGCGCGACGAATAGAGCAGATGGATCACGGCGGGCTGGCCATCGCGACCGGCGCGGCCGCTCATCTGGTTAAACTCAATGCCGCCAAACGGCATGTGATAGAGCACGACATGGCGGATATCGGGCAGGTTGACGCCCTCGCCAAAGGCAGATGTCGAGACGATGCAGCTGAGGCTTCCGTCTCGGAATGCTTCCTCCACGCGACGGCGATCAGAACGCGCAAGCCCCGCGTTATAGAACGCGATATGGGTTGCGCAATCGGGCACACGCTTGCGCAACGTCTTGGCGAGCGCCACGGACTGGTCGCGCGAATTGACGTAGATGACGGTCTTTTCCCCCGTCGCCACGATTGACACCAGGCGGTTCTCGCGGCTCGCAAGATCTCGGTCATCCTCGAGCTGCAAGTTCTCGCGCACCGTCTCGTCGACCACCGTGCGGGTAATCGGTAGTACGCGGGCGAGCTCGGCCACAACCGGAGCCGTTGCGGTGGCCGTCGCAGCCATAACGACCGGGTCGCCCAAGGCTTTGAGGATATCGGGCATGTCGAGATAGGCGCTGCGGTCGCCGCCCTTGGCAAGACCGGCATGATGCGCCTCATCGATAACGACAAAACCGATGCGCCCCGAACGCGCAAAGCGGTCGCGGTGAATGGACAGGAACTCGGGCGTCGTGAGCACGATGCCGGTGCGGCCCGAAGCCAAGCCGGCAAACACGTCATCGCGCGCCGCGTCCACGGTCTCGCCGGTCAGCACGCCCACGCCAATGCCGAGCGCGGCCATCGTCGATGAGAGATGATAAGCCTGGTCGGCAACGAGCGCACGCAGCGGATAGACAAAGATGCTCGCCCGCCCACGAAGGACCGCCTCGCGCGCGGCGTGCACATGGAAGATGAGCGACTTGCCACGTCCCGTCCCCATAACGGCCAAAACGCTCTGGTGGTCGGCGAGCGCGTCGAGTGCCTCGACCTGCGCGCGATGTGGCTGGTTCGAGCCGATAAAGCTATGGATAAGCGAGCGCGTGAGCTCGGTATAGGAAAGCTGGGCGAGCGTCTCGCGCTTGCGCGACTCCAAGCGCAGGCCGGAATCCGCCGGCTGCACGCCACGACGAAGCTCGCATGCCGGATCGTCGACGCTGGGCAGCGTGGTATCGCGGACCAGAACATCCTTGACCATGAGCTTGGGCTTCACACGACCCTGCCAATGCTCGGCAACGGCCTCGAACACCAAGTCGACAGCGCTATCGCAGTTGATGAGCTTATCGATTTGCGGCACGCGGAACATAATGGCCGGCACACTCGCGGCGCCATCGGTCGCCACAAAGCGCATGTGCTCGCCGGTCTTACCCACCACGGCGCGATCACACATCGTCACGCCCTCGGCAGCCAGCAGCGGCACCTTATTACCCTGGCCAAACGGCTCAAGGCGGGAAATCTGCTCGATGGTCTCGATATTCAATTCGGAAAGTTCGACCGTGGCGGCAACCTCGTCGGTGTCCTCAAAGTCCTCGGCGGGAAGCTCGGACAACACGGCGGAAAGGCGACGGCGGAACTCGTCGAGCTTGGATGCCTCGATAGTCACACCCACCGCACCGGCATGTCCGCCGCGACGAATCATCAGGTCGGAACAGCGCTCGATGGCGTCAAACAGGTTAACTTTGCCCACCGAGCGACCAGAGCCGCGCGCGATACCGTCCTCGATCGAGAACAGCAGCGCCGGCACGTGGTAGCGGTTGGTCAGACGGCTTGCCACGATGCCCTTGACGCCCTCGTGCCAGCCTTCGCCGCCCACGACGATCGCGCGTCCGCCGTCATAGGTCTCCTCGACCTTTGCCATGGCATCGCGCGTGAGCTCCGCCTCGATCTCACGGCGCTGGCGATTGATTTCCTCGAGCTCGGCGGCAAGCGCGCTCGCTTCGATGGGGTCGCGGGCAAGCAGCAGGTCGAGCGCCAGCTTGGGATCAGCCATGCGACCGGCAGCGTTTAAGCGGGGAATGAGCGAGAATGACAGGCCATCCGCCGTAATGCTCGAAAGGTCCGCCTTGGCGAGCGCGGCAAGCGCGATATAGCCGGGGCGAGCGGTTACGCGCATCTGCTGGATGCCCTCGGCAACCAGCGCGCGGTTCTCGGGCGTGAGCGGCATCATGTCGGACACGGTGCCCAGCGCCGCGACCTCTATCAGCGAACGCCAATACGACGGCTTGCCCAAACGCTCGCCCAGGACCTGCACCAGCTTAAGCGCCACACCGGCACCGGCAAGCTCGCGCGAGGGGCCCTCGTCCTCGAGCTTGGGATCGGTCAGGGGCACGCCCTGCGGCACCTGGTCGGACGGCTCGTGATGGTCCGTGACCACCAAATCGATCCCCAGACTCTCCAGATAGGAGACCTCTTCCTTGGCAGCAATACCGTTATCGACGGTCACAATCAGGTTGGGTTGAGCGAGCTCGTTGACGCGGTCGAGCGCCGCACGCGACAGGCCGTAGCCCTCGTCAAAGCGGTGCGGAATAAACGGCGTGACGTTGGCGCCAAACGAACGTAGCGCCTCGGTCAACAGACAAGTCGACGTAATGCCGTCGACGTCAAAATCGCCAAAGACGGCGATACGCTCGTGGCTGCGAATAGCACGCTCAACGCGGTCGGCGACGACCACCATGCCCGGAATAACGAGTGGGTCCGCCCAGTCGCGATCGAGCGAAGGCGTCAAAAACAGCTGGCCTTCCTCGATGGATGTAATGCCGTGCGCAACCATAATGCGCGCCACCAGCCCGGGTATGCCCAGG
>URFE01000062.1:0-11365 GCA_900546965.1 uncultured Collinsella sp. | reverse complement strand
CTTCCCCTGGTTGGGAAGCTACGCCTTTCTGGCGCTCGAGCGTATGCTTAAAATCAAATGCGCAGCTGAGCTGGGCCTTCGCGGACTCGACCCGTCACGCCCGTACTTTATGCAGTTTAAGATGAAGGCCGACGAGGAGACGTTCTTTGAGGTACTCGCCGCCGAGGCCGAGAAAGGCTTCGATCCCATCGAGCTCGTCTATCCTGGCGAGGTGCCTTACTTTGACCGCTACGACGAGTTTGTTCCCGAAGAGCTCGTGCGCAAGGGCTTTGCCGAAGGCGTGCTCGACATAGAGGGCATGAAGCAGCGCGTCCTCAGCTGGCGCGACCACGCCTAAGACCAGTCTTTTTGGGACGGGGAGACTTACTTGTCGTGAAGGACGGTGCCGAGGAAGTCGGTGTCGAAGGGCACAGCTTCGGCAAAGGCGTAGTCGCCGTCGCTGGCGATGAGTAGATAATTCTCCTCGCCGCCGAACTCCGTATCGCCACAAGGCACCACCCAGGCGCGAGCGAACACCTCGAGTGCCGTGGCAACGCAATCGCGCAGGAACGTCACATCGCTCCCCTCGTTTGCGCTCACGATATTGGCCACGTAGACGCCACCGACATTTAGGCTGCCCCGCACTAAACGCAACGCCTCAACCGTCGCCAGCTCGCGCACAGGCTCGGCACCGCCAAAGCAGTCGCTCACAACGACGTCGTAGCGACGATGGCCCACGCTCGTAATGCCCAAATATGAACGAGCCTCGGCAGTTATCACCCGCAGGCGATCGCCCGCCGCGCGCTCCAGTCCGTCTAGGTAGAACCAGCGGCGCGCCAGGCGCGTAATCTCTCCGTCATACTCGATGACGTCCATGCGAAAGCCCTCGTGCGACATCAGCGCATATTTGGGATAGGCAAACCCGCCGCCGCCCAGCATCAGCATACGGTTGATACCGTGACCATAAGCGTCGCGCATAGCATCCTCGGCCTCAAACACGTCGTCAAACGCGCGATAGTACGCAAAGACGGGCTCCGCCCAGCGCTCGCCAACGTAACTCGCGCTTTGGTAGACGCCGCCTTGCACCAATACGCGGACTTCGTCACCGCTCTCGTCGTGCACGCGTTTCACACGCGCCAACCCATTGCGGGTTCGCGCAACCTGCAGACAGGCAGCACGAACAGCGACAGCGGCCGCACCAAGCGCCGCGGCTCCCAGAGCAACGCCGGCAACGACGCCGGCAGAAACACTCGGCTTGTTCATCTAGAGCTCCTTTTGCAGATAGAGTCCATGATCGTAAAAACCCAAATGGCGATAGTACTCGCGCGTACCAATCGCGCTGATCACGTTGACGCGCGCATAGCCGGCATCCCGGGCAATCTCGCACGCACGCTCTACGAGCAGACGCCCCAATCCATGGTGCTGGGCCGCCTGGCCTTGATCCCCCACGCGCGTCGCCATGCCATACACGTGCACCTCGCGAATCATCGCCTCCTCCGGCCCCGTTGGCAACTCGTCCGCATGCGCGGCAACAAACGAATGGTCGGGCAGCGACAACCGCAAAAAGCCCGCGATCTTGCCTTCGAGCGTCACCCACTGCAAAAAGCGCTCGCGCGTCACCGGCGTCTCGTACGCCACTTCCTCGTCAAGGGTCAGCTCATCCAAGTCGGCACCCGCCGTGCTGATCTCGCGATAGCGAATCTCGCGCACCGTCGCGCCTTCTCCACGAGCCGCCAAGCGGTTCTCAACGAGCTGGCGCAGGTTAGGCTTCTTGTTGCCCACCATAATGTCGTCGGAACTAAAGTCGCGAATCATGCGACTAATGCGACAGAACGCCGGCGTCACCACGATGTCGTCGGCCAACACATCGAGCAATTCTTCCTCGGTATAGGGGCGCCACTCGACGCGCTCGTAGCAGCCCACCAGACGCGAGCCCTCGATGAGCGCACACGGGTAGACCTTGACCTCGTCGGGCATAAAGGCCCCCTCGGTCATAAAGCGCTCGTAGTCGCGCTTGTCCCCCTCGGGTGTGGCGCCCAGCAAGTTGAGCATAAAATGCGCATGGATCTTAAAGCCAAACAGGCGCGCAAGCGAAAACGCCCGCTCGATCTGAGCCACCGAAATGCGACGCTCGTTGATATCGAGCAGGTGCTGGTCGAGACTCTGGATACCCATCTGAATCTTGGTGCAGCCCAGGCGGCGGATGAGCGTGAGGGCCTGCGGCGTTACGGCATCGGGGCGTGTCTCGATAACGAGCCCCACCACACGATGTTTCGCCGTCTCGTTGATGAGCTGCTGGCGCTCGAGCTCTTCCATCGTTGCCGTTTGCCACTCGGCAACCTCACCCCACGGCGTACCAGGGCCGCACAGACGACGCACCGCGCGGTTATAGCCGCCCACGGCAGCATCCACACGCTCCTGCTCGTCGGCAACGCTGGCAGCAAGCTCAGCCTCGTCTGTCGCAATGCCGGCGGCCCGATAGCGCTCGCGGCGCTCTACTACCACCGGCGGCAGGGCATCGGCGGGAGCATCATCGAGCAGACGCCCCGCCTCGGCACGGCTGATGCCCGGACGCGCCAACATGGGGTTAGCCGCTACACCAGCCACGGCATCGTCATTGAACGCGCGGAAAAGCTCCGACATAAACCACGTCTGATACCCTTGCGGATAGTCGCTCCAGGTGCCACCGAGCACGATGAGCTCTATCTTATCGGTCGCATGCCCCATCTGCGAAAGCGCCGTCAAACGGGCACTCACCTGCAGATACGGGTCAAAGCAATTTTGCTCCGCACGGGCGCACGCCGGCTCGGCGTGCAGGTAGCTTTTGGGCATGCGTAGATCGTTGGGACAAAACAGGCAATCGCCCGAGCATGGCCAGGGCTTGGTGATAACGGTAATGGTCGCCACGCCCGAAGCCGTGCGACGAGGCTTCATACGCAGCACCTGCAGCAGTCGACGTTCCAGCTCGGCATCGACATTCCACCCAGCCCAACGAGCCGGCTCCTCACGTTTTACCCGCTGGTAGAACGGCAGCAGACGGCGCTTGGCCAAATCGCGTTTGTCGGCACCCTCACGGCGCGCCTCGGCATGTATCAGTTTGACGAGCGCTTTGTCGTCCACGGTCTCGCCGCGACGCAGAGCCTCGAGTATGTTCAAGATAATCTGTTCCATGACCCCATTGTAAAGGCAAAGGCGCCGGAGCCCGTCACGGCTCCGGCGCCTCCATCAAACAGCGCAGCTATGGTATATAAGTCTTCGATAACCGCCCGTCACTCTGAATCAAATGACATGTCGCCCGAACCGACCTCAAAACGATACGTAGCAGACTTATCGCCGTTATCGAATTCAAGATTCAAAATGGTCTCGCCGTCGTAGCCAAGCGGAAGGAAATCGCTCTCGAAGTCGCCGCTGCCCAAGGTAAGGCTCGCCTTAAAGCCCGTCGAGTTCGGAACCATCATCTCCACATCGCCCGAGCCCACACTCACGTCCATCGACTTCGCGGGGGCCTGGTAGAGCTCGAACGTCACATCGCCCGAACCGACCTCAGCACTGAGCGCATCAGTCACGCTGCCCGCAAACTCTACATCTCCCGCACCCAGGAAAAGGTCGAAACCATCACAGGTGACACCGGCAATCTGCAGATCACCCGAGCCCACGTGCGCGTTGACTCCCTTCAGATGTTCGGCAACACGGCGCGGCAGCTCGACCGTAACTGAGCGATCGATTGCCTTACCGTCATCACTTCCAAACTGGGAAACCTTGAGCGTCGAGTCCTCGACGGATGCGATGTTCTGCGTCGCGGCCTTGGAGGCATCCATACCATTGGCAACGCGTCCCCGCTCGATAACGCGAGCCTTGTTACCATCAATAACCTTGACGTCCACCGTAGCCGCATCGATATCGAAATCGAGGTAGCGAAACTCATCGGCATCAAAGGTCGTACACGAAAGCTGCTGAGGCTGAGCGGAATAGTTACCGCTATCCAAGAGATCATCGTCGTCAAACATATCGTCAAAATCAGACAAAGCGCCGGATAGAATAGCGGTCGTTCGCACCATATTGGAATGAGCCAATAGCCGCGAGGCACCAAATACAAGCCCGATGATGAGCACAAACGCTCCTATGCCAATGCCCAAGCGCACCTTGGATTCATGCGAAAGCTTCATCATTCATCACCCTCTTTGGCGATCGGCTCAGCGGTGGTCGCGGTAGCCACGTCAGTATCAACTGAAGCGGAAGTATTCTGAGCCCTAGCCGCCACCGGCGCCGGACCAACCTGAATATCTCCACGCGCCCAATCACCATCGAGCGCACGCGCCACCCAGTGATAGATGGGAATCGTGAAGAAGATCAGCGCGGCAAAGGGGCCGGCACCAAACAGGAACATCAGCAAAAAGAACAGCAGCCAGCACACGGCCCAATACGGGAACGACTGGAACGGGCCCTTCACCGGAGTCGAGCCAACTGCGCCGCCACTCGTCGCCTGCGCCGTAGCGGCATTGGCGGCCTGCGCACTCCAGCTTGCCGCTTGCGCCGCCTTGGCGGCGGCATCACTCGCCTGCGTTGCCGCCTCGGTAGCACGCGCCGCCGCCTCATGGGTGCGAGCGCGCTCTGCTGCCTCGGCCTCGCGCCGACGGGCGCGGTCCTTGTTCTCAAACTCGATATCGTCCTCGATCTCATCGCTCGGATTGAGCAGCTCGTCCAGGCTCACGCCATAGAGCTTGGCGAGCGAGATCAGGTTCTCGGTATCGGGCGAGCTCTCCGCGCGCTCCCATTTACTGACCGCCTGGCGCGACAGCCCCAGCTTTCGCGCCAGCCCTTCTTGGCTAAAACCCTTGCTGCGACGAAGGTCGGCGAGCCGCTGCGCAGTTTCTACATTCATGGTTCCTCCTATGTGATGCCAGCCGTGCCGCCGGACCGTTTTTGTTCTTAAGGCGCCTTGCACAGTTAAAAATCTATCCGCCACCGCCAAAAGCATGCCACCTATTCTAGTGAGATTTTTGACAACCGGCGGTTGCGGGCATATATGAGCTGCGGAAATGTGTCCAAACAAAGCAATGACCCGCAGCTTGGTTGTCCCCGTTGCGGCGTTAACGGTAGTATGGTCGTACTGTTTATTCCGCACCGCCAACGGAGGGAGTCCCGCGCCGTGAACCGCGATTTCGCCTCATCGCTCATCCAGCTCAACAATACGTTCTATCGCGAGCACTCCGCTTCCTTTTCCGATACGCGCCAGGCCCCGTGGCCCGGCTGGGTGCGCACCATGGATATCGCGCTCGAACAGCTCGACGTCGCCACGATCGAGCATCCCGTCCGCGTCTTCGATCTTGCCTGCGGCAATATGCGATTCGAGAACTTTGCCGCCGGCGGCGCACTTGCCGCCAAGGGCGTCGACGGCGCAAACCCCTCGGCAGATGCCAGCTGCCCGTTTGAGTTCTATGGTGTTGACTCGTGTCAGGATTTGGCTATCGATGCGCACGGTCACGCCCTGCGCATTCCCAACCTGCACTTCCAGGAACTCGACGTGCTCGACGCCCTCATGAAGCTCAACCCCGCCGAGACGCCCAACGTGCTTTTCGACGCCCCGCTCGCCGATATCTCGGTCTGCTTTGGCTTTATGCACCACGTGCCGTCGTGCGAGTACCGCGTACGCGTGCTCGACGCCCTGGTGCGGCAAACGCGCCCAGGCGGCATCATCGCCATCAGCTTTTGGGAGTTTATGAACGACGAGCGCATGGCGCGCAAGGCCGTTCGAGCCGAAGCCCGCGCCGAGCTCACCCCGCCGTTTGAGGGTTACGATTCCGTGCAGTTTGAAGCCGGCGACCACCTCATTGGCTGGCAAAACGACCGCCACGCCTACCGCTATTGTCATCACTTTGACGATCAGCAGATCACCGACCTGGTGCGCGGCGTGCGTACGTTCTACAAGAGCGGCGAGGTCCCCGTGCGCGAGCTTGAGCGTTTCCATGCTGACGGTCGTAGCGGCGAGCTCAACCGCTATGTGATTCTCAAGCGTCTGTAGGCACCGACGACTCGCCGCCGAGCCGCACCGCATCTTTCGGGCAAACTATGCCCACCTTTTTTCAACCCATTGACGGAACGCGCAGTTATGCGTTCCATACTTATGACCAAGGAGCCTCATGGGAGCCGTCCACGTTCGCACTCCTAAGAACTTTGTGCTCGAGGAGCGCTTGGAGCGCTACGCCGATGCGATTGAGACGAACCCCGAGGCATATGCCGGGGATTGGCGCGAGGCCTGCGCGCCAGTTGGCAGCAAGCCCTTCGAACACCTTCACCTGGATCTTGGCTGTGGCAAGGGAACGTACCTGGTAGAGCGCGCCACCCGCGAGCCGAACACGCTCTTTGTCGGTATGGACCAGGAGCCCATCTGCATCGCCTATGCCGCACAGAAAATCTGCGAGCAGGAACTGACCAACGCACTCGTCCTGCCCCGAGGCGCCGCATCGCTGCCGCAGCTGTTTGCCGCAGGCGAGCTCGATGCCATCACCATCAACTTTCCCACGCCGCAGCCCAAGGCCAAGTACGCCAAAAAACGACTCGTCCATGTCGACCATCTGATGCTCTACCGCCCGCTCTTTGCAGCCGGCGCCACCGTCACGCTGCGAACCGACAGCAAGCCATTGCGCGACTACGCCCTGGGGCAGTTTGCCGCGGCCGGCTACGACACACTTTGGGTAAGTGACGACGTTCGCCGCGACCATCCCGAGCATCCCGAGACCGAATATGAATGGCGCACGCGCGAGATGGGTGCCGCCGTCTATGGCATTTGTGCCACGCCCGGTGCGCAGCCCAGCGATGAACAGCTCGCAGCAGGCCGCGCGCAGGAGCAAAGCCTTGCCTGCTACCTGCCCGAAAACCTCGATGAGCTCACCTATGTACCTCTGGGCATGGAAGAAGCCGTCGAGAACTTTAGAAACCGCGCCCGCAAAGGCAAGAAGCGCCTGCCGCAAGAGTCCTAGGGGCTTCTTATGGTCGCGGCGTCGACAAACAAGCGCAAATAGGCACCAGCGAACGGTCCTCAAACCTAAGTGAGTAGACTTTTTAGCAATAGCTAAGCACAACCCGCATAGCGAAAACTAAAACCGCAGGTAGAGCCCTTGCGCAAAAGCCATGTGCTCGCGATATTGCAAAAAGTCTACTCACTTAGCTGGCAACTGCACCAAACGGCTGGGCAGAACGCCCATTTCCTGCATTTTCTCGCGCGCTGGCACCCCGCGCCGCCGCTACGCCATAATAGTTGGCGGACAAACGCGAGAGAAAGCAAACACATGGCACAGACCACGACAGATACCACCGCCAGCACCGTCTCCGGCGCCGGGGCTGCCAGCTCATTCTCGGGCGGCACGGGAACCGAAGCCGAGTTTGGCTCGCTCGGTGCGCTCTCCCCCACCTGGTGGGAGCCCGAGGATGGCAGTGAGCCCGAACCATGGCTCACGCCCGATCAGGCCTTCGAACGCTTCTTTGAATGGACAAGCGACCGCGGCATTGAACTGTGGGATCACCAAGAAGAGGCCCTCATGGACCTGGCAGCCGGCGATCACGTCATTTTAGGCACACCGACCGGATCGGGTAAATCGCTCGTCGCGCTGGGAATGCTCTTTATGGGCATGGCGCAGGGCAAGCGCTGCTACTATACGGCTCCTATCAAGGCTCTGGTCAGCGAAAAGTTCTTCGATCTGGTACAGGTGCTCGGCCGCGATAACGTTGGCATGATCACCGGCGATACGCACATCAACACCAAGGCGCCCGTCATCTGCTGCACGGCCGAAATCCTTGCAAACGACGCACTGCGCGAGGGCGAGGACGCCGATGTGGGCTGCGTAGCCATGGACGAGTTCCACTACTTTGCCGACCCCGACCGCGGCTGGGCATGGCAGGTGCCGCTGCTCACCCTGCCCCACACGCAGTTTATGCTCATGAGTGCCACGCTCGGCGATGTCACCGCCATCGCCGCCTCGCTCGAGGAGCACACCGGCGCCGCTTGCGACCTGGTTGTCGACGCCCCGCGTCCTGTTCCGCTGAGCTACGACTATGTGACGACCTCCCTCGAGGGCACCGTCGAGCTCGCGATGCGCCGCGGCGAGGCCCCGCTCTATATCGTGCACTTTAGCCAGGATGCCGCACTTGCGACGGCACAGTCGCTCGCCAATTTTGGCATCGCCAGCAAGGAGCAGCGCGAAGCCATCAAAGACGCGGCAAAGGGGACAAGCTTCTCGACGGCCTTTGGCAAGATTCTCAAGCGTCTACTTGGATGCGGCGTCGGCGTGCACCATGCTGGCATGTTGCCGCGCTATCGCCTGCTGGTCGAGCGCTTGGCGCAACAGGGTCTGCTACCCGTCATCTGCGGTACCGATACACTCGGCGTCGGCATCAACGTACCCATCCACACCGTGGTGCTCACCGCACTCACCAAGTTCGACGGCTACAAGATGCGTCGCCTGCGCGCCCGCGAGTTCCATCAGATTGCCGGTCGCGCCGGCCGCTCGGGCTTCGATACCGAGGGCATGGTGATTGCCGAGGCACCCGAGCACGAGATCGAGAATGCCAAGCTTATGGCCAAGGCGGGCGACGATCCCAAAAAGCTCCGCAAGATTAAAAAGAAGAAGGCCCCCGAGGGCTTTGTCACCTGGAACAAGCAGACCTTTGAGCGCCTGATCGAGACGCAGCCCGAAACGCTCAAGCCGCGCCTGCGCATCACACACTCCATGGTGATTAGCGTGGTCGAACAGGGCGGCGATGCCCGCGCCCGCGTACACGACCTCATCGAGACGAGCTTGCAGACTCCCGAGGAAAAGGCCAAGCTCGAGGTTCGCGCCGACGAGATCTTCGCCACGCTCATCGATTCCGGCGTCGTCGTTCGCACCGAGGTGCCGCCCGCACCCGACGCCCCGACTGACGCCGCACCGGACATCGACTATGCGCTGACGGTCGATCTGCCCGAGGACTTCGCGCTCGATCAGCCGCTCTCGCCGTTCTTGCTTGCCGCGTTGGAGCTGCTTGATGCCGAGAGCGAGACCTATACCATGGATCTAATCTCAATGGTCGAGGCAACGCTCGAGGATCCCAAGCAGGTGCTGCGTGCACAGGAGCGCGCCGCACGCGATCGCGCCATGGCCGAGATGAAGGCTGACGGCGTCGACTATGAGGAGCGTCTGGAACGCATCCAAGACGTCACGTACGAAAAGCCGCTCGAGGATTTGCTCGACGCCGCCTTTGACAAGTACTGCCAGGAAGTGCCCTGGGCAAACGACTACCAGCTCTCTCCCAAGAGCGTTCTGCGCGATATGCTGGAAAGCGCGAGCGATTTTAAGGGCTACATTCAAAAGCTCGGCATCGCCCGTTCCGAGGGCATTTTGCTGCGCTACCTAGCCGAGGCCTACCGTTCCCTCGATCGCACCGTACCCATTGAGAAGCGCGATGAGCGCCTGCGCGACATTATCTCGTGGCTGGGCTTTGTGGTGCGCTCGGTGGACTCGAGCCTGGTGGATGAGTGGGAGAACGCCGGCAACCCGGCAGCCCTCGATGCTGCGCCGCCGCAGGGCATCGACGAGGTCGTGGCGGACCGTCGCGGCTGCACGCTATTGGTGCGCAACGCGCTCTTCCGCCGCGTGACCCTTGCCGCCCGCGAGCACGTTCGCGACCTGGGCGAGCTCGACGACGACTGGGGCATGAGCGAGATCCGCTGGCAAAAAGCACTCGACGCTTACCACGAGCAGCACGAGGAAATCCTCACCGACGGAGATGCCCGCAGCGCCGCGATGTTTTCCATTGACGAGTCCGACGAGAAGACCGCGCACGTATGGCACGTGCACCAGATCTTTGCCGACGAGGATGGCGACCACGATTTTGGCATCATGGGCGATGTCGATCTGGACGCCACGCAAGACGGCGGCGAGGTCATCTTCAAAAACTACCGTGTCGGCTTTATCGAGGACCTGCTCGAAGACTAGCCGAACTTACCGGAACGAAACGGGGCCGCTGGCAATATCGCCAGCGGCCCCGTTTTTTGCGCGATACGCTATCCCCTACTCGGTATCCTCGACCTCATACGAATCCGCCTCGGCTGGCTCATCGTTTGTCTCTGTCGCAGCCCCGCGCGCCTCGTCAAACGCGGCCTTCATGGTCTTGTTGCCCCACGTGAGCTTGCGAATGGTAAGATCGTCGGCCTTCTTGTTGGCTAGGCGCAGATTGTTCTCGGAGGACAGCAACGCCTCCTTGGTTTTCTGCAGATGGCTAATCGTCTTGTCGATCTCATCAATCGCCGTTTGGAACTTTCGGCTCGCGATCTCGTAGTTGCGACCGAAATCATTCTTGAACTTTTCCATCTTGGCTTCGAAGTTCGTGACGTCGATATTCTGCTGTTTGTACTCCGCCAGTTCCTGCTTATAGCGCAGCGAACCCATGGCGGCGTTGCGAAGAAGCGTGATCATGGGAATAAAGAACTGTGGGCGAATCACGTACATCTTCTCGTAGCGATAGCTCACGTCCACGATGCCGGCGTTGTAAAGCTCGCTCTCGGGTTCGAGCAACGTGCAGAGCACCGCGTACTCACAGCCTTTCTGGCGACGATCGTGATCGAGTTTCTTAAAGAAGTCCTCGTTTTTATGTTTGGTCGCGGTCTCGTCGTTCTCGTTTTTCATCTCGAACATAATCGAAATGACCTCGTTACCGCTTGCGTCGCACTCGCGGAAGATAAAGTCGCCCTTGGTGCCCTCGGACGCATCGTTATCCTTCTCGAAGTACGCGTTAGGAAACGCCGTCATGCGCAGACGGTTAAACTCGGTCTCGCAGTGCTGCTCGAGCGACTCGCCCACCATCTTGGTGGACAGGCGGACCTTCATGTCCTTAAGGCGCTCGATCTCTTCATCCTTGTAGCGAATCAGGTCATCGCTCGCACGCTTGGCCTGCGCAAGCTCGAGCTCGTGTGCCGCCTTGGCCTGTTCCTCGCGAGAATCGCGCACAGCCAGCTCGCTCGTCAGTTTGGCACGTGCCTCATCGCGCTCTCGCTCCGCCGCGGCGACCGCCTCTGACAGGTTCATTTTTGCCATCAGTTCCTGCTCGCGCAGCTGGGCACGCAGGCCCTCGGCCTCTTGCTCGGACTGAGCCTTTGCGGCGGAAAACTTCTCCTGCGCCTTCGCGCGATAGTCAGTAAGCGCGCGCTCGGCCTCGCTGCGAGCGGCATCGAGCTCACGCTGCGACTCTGCCGCGGCAGCGGCAAGCGCCATCTCCTGGGCTTTGTCCGCCGCGGCGAGCCTGGCCTGCAGCTCAGCAATCTGAGCGTCGCGCGCAGCTAAATCGTTTTGAGCAGCGTTGCGCGCCGCCGACTCGGCAAGCTTTGCTTCGTCATCTTTGCGCCCAAGCTGCG
>URFE01000061.1:0-11524 GCA_900546965.1 uncultured Collinsella sp. | reverse complement strand
CCATGGTGGGCGACGGCGTCAACGATTCGCCGGCGCTCGGTTTGGCCGACGTGGGTCTGGCCATGGGTGGCGGAAGCGACATCGCCAAGGAGGTCGCCGATATCATCCTGACCGATACGGATCTGGCCGCAATCGTGCGCCTGCGCCGCATGAGCCAGGGCCTCGTTGATCGTCTGACGAGCTCCTACTCTAAGGTGATGCTCACCAACTCAGCGCTCTTGGCACTGGGTATTACCGGCGCGATTACCCCGCAGGCGTCGTCGCTGTTGCACAACGGCTCGACGATTGCGTACAGCTTGGACAACGCGAAAGCGTATCTGCGTTAGGGTTTTCGATTGAGCTTATGGCCTGCACCCGGGCGGTACCGCAGCCGCCAGGGTGCAGGCCTTTTTAGGCAAGTGCAGCTTTGATGGCAGGGGCTTCGGTGAGCTGCTCGGCTGCCTTCTCGTCTGAGCTGTCGAGTGCTGCCAGACTGCGGTAGACCCACTCGTTGACCTGGGTGTTCTTGACGCCTGCGGTCTGCATAAGGGCGCCTACCTCGCGGATTGCTGCGAACAGATCGGCTTTGGGACCCGCGAGCTCGACCTCGATGCCGTGGTAGGCGGCCACGCCGCGGTTCTCGCTCACGTGGTCGATAAAGCCCTCGACGGTCTCAAGCTGCTGGGCGAGAGCTGCATCATCGTCGGCGTCCAGCGCGACGAGTGCGTTCGATACCGTGAGGGCGGGATGTCCGCAGGGAACAAAGCCTTCGATGACATCCATAGCTTCGGTAATGGTTGAGCCCAGGCCTGCGAGGGCATTGACGAGTTGCTGCTTGGTATCCATAACGGTCCTTTCGACGGGTCAATTTTGCTTGGCGAAAATATACGTGACGCGATCGGTAACAAAAGTGCGAAGTGCAGCGCACATTGGGGTCTTCACAGCTCGTGCATAGAACAGCTGTCCGCTTTCAGAACGTGGTAAGATAACACTCCACAAGCGGGGCTCGCTCCGCATGCTCCTTGAAAAGTCGACGGGTGTTGGGCGCTCGTGCCCAATGCCATCCAGACTTTCCCGACATTCGGGGGCGACTGGTTTCGACACGATAGCTCTGAGAGAGGAAGCAAGCCGAGGTCTCCTCGCCTCGTTAAACAGGGGTACCGTCAAATTGAATTGACAACAACTCTTCTTTTGAGCCTATGGCTCTCGCTGCTTAGTTTATAGCGGCGCGTCAACCCGGTGATTTCCCCGACACCGGCGCGACGTCATTTTAGGGGAATGCTCCCGCGCACGTAATCGGTATGGCGCGGGCTAAGACCGAACCGGTTAGGACGCCGCGAGCGTGTCGCTGCGCGCAAAGCATCCGAGACTAAACCAGCGACTGAGCTTGGAGATGCCAATCAGGGGGCTTTCGTGGACCGGAGTTCGATTCTCCGCGCCTCCACCATAAGTAACAGGCAGGTAGATATTTATATCTACCTGCCTTTTTATTTCTAGTCCGTACCGCGGAGAATCGAACTCTATGCAGGGCGCGGGCGTAAAGAAAACGCGTGAGCGTTTTTAGCCCGCGGGCGAGGGCGCCGGCAGGCGGCCGAAGCCGGTGCGGGTTCGCGAAGCGAACACGCGGATTCTCCGCGCAAACTATCAGCTCAATTTGGATGCGATGTTTATCGAATCTCAGCCGGCCATGCGCCGCATCAACGGATCCCCCCGTACCGCGGAGAATCGAACTCTATGCAGGGCGCGGGCGTAAAGAAAACGCCTCAGTGACGCAGAGTGGGACGCGCTTTCCCGATGGCAGCCCAGGCGGAAAGCACGTCCCGGAATCCACGCTCAGACTGGGACGTAGTTTCCGGATGACGCCTCAAACGGAAACCGCATCCCGGAATCTAAGCTCGAAATGGGATTCATTTTCCGGATGGCGGGCTCAGCGGAAAATGCGACCCGGAATTTGCTCTGAGAACGGGACACACTTTCCGCTTCACCTGCCGCCTTGAAAAACCTGCGCGCTCGCCATCCCAAAACTGGGTAGAAGAAGGCCAAAACGCAATCGCAGGAGGTCAATATGACTGCAGAAGATAAGGCAAAGAACGCCGGCAAGGTCGCGCTCGTCTTGGAGGGCGGTAGCTTTCGTGGGCAATTTACCGCGGGCGTGCTCGACGTTCTCATGGAGGCTGGCGTCGAGATTCCGGCGGTATATGGCGTATCGGCCGGCGCCCTCAACGGCGTGAACTACAAGTCGCACCAGATCGGCCGTGCCAACCGCATCAACCTGGCTTTCTGCAACGACAGCCGCTTCATGGGCGCTGCATCGTTTGCGTCCACGGGCTCTATTGTGGGTTACGACTTTATCTTCAACGATGTCCAGGACCGCCTTGATCCCTTTGACAACGAGACGTTCGACGCGAGCCCCATCGAGATGTACGCCGTCGCGACGGACATGCTTTTTGGAACCGCCACGTACCTGCCGGTCAAAAGCGCCGTACTTGACCTCGACGCTGTTCGCGCATCGACGTCGCTGCCGCTGGTGACGCCGCCGGTCGAGATTGACGGGCACAAATATGTCGACGGCGGCGTGGCCGATTCGGTCCCCATCGAGCATGTGCTCGAGGAGGCGGGCTTCGACCGTGCGGTCGTCATCGTCACGCAGGACCGCTCCTACGAGAAAAAGCCCTACGAGTTTATGCCTGCCGCGCGCGCCCGCTATGCCGACTACCCCTATCTGCTCGAGGCTATCGAGACGCGCCACGACCGTTACAACATCCAGCGCATGCACCTGTGGAAGTATGAGCGCGAGGGCCGCGCGTTGGTCGTTGCTCCGCAAAAGCCGGTCGAGGTCGGCCATGTCGAGCACGATTCGGCAAAGCTTTTGGACCTGTATATCCAGGGCCGTCAGGAGGCAAAGCGCCTGCTCGCGGAAATCCAAGAGTTCGTTGAGCGCTAGCGACGGCGAACCCTCAAAAATGACAACAGCTAAAGGGCTGGAAAAATCACGGCTCGTGGATGACATGTGCAGAAACTCTGGTCGGAGCCAAAATACCTGTTGACTCGCACGGCGAGCGGGGTAATATGGACGGGTTACTTGCAGAGCCCCGTGAATCTCTGTAACAACACGTACTGTACATGGAGGAGTCTAAGTGATTTCGAAATCGACTCACTACGCCAAGCAGGGCGAGGTCCAGCGCAACTGGGTTCTCGTCGACGCCGATGGTGCTGTCCTGGGCCGTCTTGCCACCCAGATCGCAATGATCCTGCGCGGTAAGAACAAGCCCCAGTTCACGCCCAATAGCGACTGCGGCGACTTCGTTGTCGTCATCAACGCCGATAAGGTCCAGCTTACCGGTAACAAGGCCGACACGAAGACCTATTATCGCCACAGCGGCTACAACGGCGGCCTCAAGGCTGAGAGCTTCCGCCAGGCTATGGAGAAGCACCCGGAGAAGGTTATCGAGCGCGCCGTTCGCGGTATGCTGCCCAAGACCACCCTCGGCCGTGCCCAGATGACCAAGCTTAAGGTCTACGCTGGCACCGAGCATCCGCATGCTGCCCAGAACCCCACGAAGATTGAGCTGGAGGCTTAAAGATGGCTGAGAACACCGTTGTCTACCAGGGTACCGGCCGTCGTAAGAACGCCGTCGCCCGCGTCCGTCTCGTCCCCGGCACCGGCAAGGTGACCATCAACAAGCGTGACGCCGAGCAGTATTTCGGCCGTCATCAGCTCGTTGAGAACGCCCTTGCTCCCTTCAAGGTGACCGACACCGCCGGTCAGTTCGACGTTATCGCTCTGTGCGATGGCGGCGGCATCTCCGGTCAGTCCGGCGCTCTGCGCCTGGGCATCGCTCGCGCTCTTCTGAACGCTGGCGACTACCGTGCTGACCTCAAGAAGGCCGGTTTCCTTACGCGCGATGCTCGCGTGGTCGAGCGCAAGAAGTACGGCCTCAAGAAGGCCCGCCGCGCTCCCCAGTTCTCCAAGCGCTAAGGTTTTATCTCCTTTCGAGATACAATGTACAAGCGGGGCCTGCCGATTCCTCGGCGGGTCCCGCTTTTCTTTTTCGACTAGGGTGGGCGGTTGTATATCGCCTGCTAGGGAAGGAGCGATCCTATGCCCCAGAACATCTTCGGTACCGATGGCGTCCGTGGCGTCGCCAATGCCGACCTCTCGTGCGACCTCGCGTTTCGCCTGGGCCGCGCGGCGACCAAGTTCCTTGGTCCGGATATTTGCATCGGCCGCGACACGCGCCTTTCGGGCACCATGCTCGAGAGCGCTCTGACCGCCGGCATTATGGCCGAGGGCGGCCGTCCGCATTGCTGCGGCGTCATTCCCACGCCCGCCGTGGCGCTGCTCACTGTTCAAAACGAGCTCGACGGCGGCATTGTCATCTCCGCTTCGCACAATCCGCCGGAGTTCAACGGCATCAAGTTCTTTAGCCGCAAGGGCATGAAGCTTCCCGATGCTGTCGAGGAAGAGATCAGCGCCTGGGTCATGTCCGAGGAAGCCATGGCTGCCGATACGCTGCCGACCGGTGCCGGCGTTGGCCACATCATCAAGATGAAGGACGCTCGCAAGGCATATGTCGATCATGCCATCGATACGCTTGATGGCCTGAGGCTCGATGGCCTGGTCGTTGCCGTCGACTGCGGTCACGGTGCTTCCTGCCAGACTACGCCCGCCGCGCTGCAGCGCCTGGGTGCCACGGTCCATGCCATCAACACCGATTATTGCGGCACCGACATCAATGTCGAGTGCGGCTCTACGCACCTCGAGCCCCTGCGCGAGCTCGTGCTGCGCACCCATGCTGACATCGGTCTGGCTCACGACGGCGACGCCGATCGCGTGCTGTTCGTGGACAGCGAGGGCAATGAGATCGACGGTGACTACATCCTGGCTATCTGCGGTTCTGACCTCGCCGCTCGCGGCAAGCTCGCCAACTCCGAGATCGTCTCGACCGTTATGTGCAACCTGGGCTTCTCCATCGCTATGAAGGAGCAGGGCTTCGAGATGGTTCAGACCGCCGTGGGCGACCGCTACGTTCTGGAGCGCATGCTCGCGGACGGCGCCGTCATCGGCGGCGAACAGTCCGGCCACATCATCTTCCTGGAGCACAACACCACCGGTGATGGCCTGGTGACGGCTCTGCAGCTGCTGGCCGTGCTCAAGCGCACTGGTCGTACCCTCACCGATCTTGCCGGCATCATGAAGAAGTACCCGCAGGTACTCGTCAACGTGCATTCCGACAACAAGGCCGGTCTGGACGATTGCCAGCCCATTTGGGACGCCGTCGCTGCTGCCGAGAAGGAGCTTGACGGCCGCGGCCGCATTCTGGTGCGCCCGAGCGGCACCGAGCCGCTGGTCCGCGTGATGGCCGAGGCCGAGACGCACGAGCTGACCCAGCGCGTTGTCGACGACATCGTCGAGGTTGTCAAGCGCGAACTTCCCTAATGGTCAAAAACCGTTGCCAAGTGGTAAACTGTTAAGGTTATTTTGATTGATTGGTATGTCCGAGGGGGAGCATGTTCACTAAAGTCCTAAGGTCTTTTGGTATGCGTGGTCGAGTCCTTACGCTGGATGCTCCCATCTCGGGCGACGTCATTCCGCTTTCCGAGGTAAACGATCAGACGTTTGCCACTGGCCTTTTGGGCCAGGGCGTGGCGATTCAGCCCACCGGAACGCGTGTGATTGCACCGGCTGACGCCAAGGTCGAGGCCATTTTTCCCACGGGACACGCCGTTGCGCTTAACACGGTCGATGGCTTGGACGTGCTCATCCACGTTGGTTTGGACACTGTTCAGCTCGAGGGCAAGCACTTTACCGTACATGCGCAAGTGGGTGACATCGTCCATAAGGGCGATGTACTCATTGAGTTCGATCGCGAGGCAATTGCTGCCGAGGGCTACGATGTGACGGTTCCCATCTTGGTGTGCAACTCCGTTGAGTTCTCGAGCATCAAGGGCTCCGTTGGCGTGCATGTCGAAGAGATGGATCAGCTCATCGTTGCTCGCGAGCGCTAGCAAGTGCACGTGGCCATTAGCCTACAATTCAAACACGTTTACGGAGGGCGCCCTTGAAAGAGGGCGCCCTCCGTGGCAAGATGGGAAACGTCCGAGGCTAAACAGCTTCGGGTCACCGTGGACGGGCAGGGGCCTCGACGCGGCTAGACACGAGACACATACATTACGCGACCTCGCCCTGGTGGCCGCACACGTTGGTTGCGGCCGACGCGGGCCGCGGGCAAGTGCTTGTAAGGGAGCCTTGCCTCTCTTGTACGAGAAAGGACGCGTAATGAAAATCATTAAAGCTAAAGACTACGAGGATATGAGCCGCAAGGCCGCTAATATCATTTCGGCCCAGGTTATCCTCAAGCCCGATTGCGTGTTGGGTCTTGCCACCGGCTCCACCCCGATTGGCGCTTACAAACAGCTCGCTGCTTGGTACAAGAAGGGCGACGTCGACTTTGCCGAGGTCAGCACCTATAACTTGGACGAGTATCGTGGTCTTTCGCACGATGATCCCCAGAGCTATCACTACTTTATGCGCGAGAACTTCTTCGATCACATCAATATCGATCTGAACAACACACACGTGCCCGATGGCTCCAACCCCGATGCAGCTGCTGCCTGCTCCGAGTACGACAAGATCGTCGCCGCCGCCGGTTACCCGGATCTGCAGCTGCTCGGCATTGGCAACAACGGCCACATCGGCTTCAACGAGCCCGATGACCACTTCTCCAAGGGCACGCACTGCGTCGACCTCACCGAGAGCACCATTCAGGCCAACAGCCGCCTGTTCGACAGCATCGACGATGTTCCCCGTCAGGCCTACACCATGGGTACCCAGACCATCATGTATGCCCGCATGATCCTGGTCGTCGCCAACGGCGAGGCCAAGGCTCAGGCCGTGCATGACATGTGCTATGGTCCGGTTACGCCCGAGTGCCCGGCTTCGATCCTGCAGCTGCACACCAACTGCGTTGTCGTTGCCGACGAGGCCGCCCTTTCGCTCTGCGAGTAGCGCGAATCCTGCAGCTCGACATAGCCTTGCTTGAGGCCTCCGCTTTGCGGGGGCCTTTTTCCTATCCCTTTTTGCCCACTTGACCAAAAAACTTGCCGCAAGCTTGACGAATGCCGGATGTCCAACAGCTTGATTCATTCTATACCAGATTCTATGCAAAAATGCCACTAGAAGGTCGTAGACGGTAGCGGGTGCTAGGCGAGTTGAATGACATGGCTGAACCTTGTTCATCTGCGTTACACTGCCGCTTAGATGGGACAAGCTGACAAGCTCATTTACCTGCTTAAAGACCGATTAGTCGGGGGATTAATAACAATCGGCCCTCGCTGTACAAAAACTTGCCGCTTGCGTACCAAAAGACAACCTAAAACACAAGGTCGCTCTATTCATAGCGCGGCTTGTATGGTCTTGCGGCTACAGTGTCCATACGGTCGAGTTGAGGAGCGGGCATGGTAAACGATTTGAGCAGTATAGACGACCTCGAGCTGATGCCGCTGGGCGGAGGCTATATGGTGAGACGCGAACGCTTGATGAATGAGCTTATCGCCAAGGGCCGAAAGGCCGGCATCGTGGTTCTTTATGCGCCCGACGGGTTTGGGAAGACCTCGGTGCTGCTTCAGTACACCCATGAGGTTAAATGCGACCCGACGCGAGGCCCCGTGCGGATTATCGAGGCCGATCGCGCCATTGGGCGCGAGGTGTTTATGCAGCTCGAGGTGGTTACCGAAGAACTCAAAGACAAACCGCACTCCCTTATCGCGATTGATAATGTGCCAAACCTCGATCAGCACGATACCGAAGACCTCATCGACAGGATTCGCGGCCTGCGTGCTATGGGGATAGGGGTCTTTATCTCCTGCCGTCCTTCAAATCGTCAGCTGATTCATGGGCTGGGCGATTCGGTTAAGATCAATGCGCAGATGCTCAAGGTGCATGCCTATGAGTATTCGGCATGGGCATCGGCGTTTTCGATCAGCACATCGCTCGACTTTTATCAACTCACGCAGGGCGTGCCCGAGCTCGTTTCGGCATTGCAGACGGGTCTGTATGGCCAAGGTGACGTAGCCGGTCTGCTCGAAAACGAGATTGTCAACGTATATGGCGCGGCACTTGTCGATCTGGCTTCGCTCGACAATAATGCGCTGTTTTGCGTGGCATGTCTCATGGTTTTGATGGGCGAGGGCAATATCGCAGAACTCGAGGCTTGCGGGGTGAGGCTGTCGATGGTCGACCAGTCCTACTTTGTACGCGACTACCCGATCTTTGGCTTGGACCCCGCCGAGCGGAGTTTTACGTGTCTGGGCACGGAGGATAACGGACGCTTGCGTTTGCGTAAGTTGGTGGCCGAGGTTCGCCCCGAACTTGTTCCGAGGGCGGCCCGGATTTTGCTTAAGGCGGGCCGATGCGATGCGGCGATGGGCCTGGCGGACGCCTTTTTGGACCGTGAGGCGGTCCTTGAACTTGCTGGGCAGTATGGGGTCGATCTTGCTCTGACGGGGCACGGGGCCGATATCTGCCGAGCAGCGCTGGGCACGATCGATGCTGACGATCCGGCTCCAGAGCCAACGCCTGCCGAGGCACTCGGCGTATATCTGGCAGCGGTCAGCGTGTCCAATACAAAGCTCGCTCGCTATATGGCATCGGTCATCGAGCGCGGGGGCGAACGGGCGGCCTGCGAAATAGACCCTGTTTCATGGAGGGTGGCCCAGACACTGACGGCTGTTTGCTATGGGGACAACGGGCTTGGGCTTCCTACGAACCTGGCCGTGCCAGAAAATGAGACATCCCATACCGCACTCGATATGTTGTCTGCGCATATCGAGGTCAAGCGTTGCCTGACTGAGCAGGGAGATGACGGCGGCGTTCTACAGCAGCTCAAAACGTGCAAGGCCTACGACTGCGAGCTCGACGTCGCGGGGATTGTTATACGGGCCGATAGCATGCTGGTGGAGCTCTTTGACGGGTCGTTTGCGGGAACCGACGAGCGCGACGACGAGATGACGGTGGTGCGGGAGGCGCTCGACGTACGTGGGCTTAAGGCGATGGCTATCTGGGTGCGCATGGTGTTGGCGGCACGGCGGCTCCTTTCCGGCTTGCCGGTAACCGACGACGCGGCGTTCAACGAGCTCGATCGTTTTGCCGTGCGCATGCGCGACAACCAGATTCAGCTGTTTGGGCTGTTGCTAGAAGGCTGGCAGTCGCTGGCAGAGGGACGGCCGGTTAATGCAAAGTTCCGTGCGGTCCAAGTGCTCAAACTTGCCGAGGAGTCGATTGCGTACATGCGCGATAACGCATTGCTGCTGGAGCGCGCGGCATATCTGCGTAACACCTCGATGGTTTCGGTGCGCGAGGAAGCGGAGTTGCTCGATATAAGCCAGACGCAGGTTGGTGGAGCGGAGGCCTGGATGGTGGCGCTGCATTTGGCCTGTGCGGGCCGAGACAGCGATCTTGCGGCCTGGATGTCCATGAATCGTGCGGGGATTCTAGAGCCATCGTATCGGCTCTTTGCGCGCCTTGCCATGCATTGTCTGGGCGAGCCGGCGGGCAGGATACGCAAGAAGCTTCCCGTGCGCGAGCTGTCGCGGTACTCGCTGCGCGACGATTTGGAAGGGGAGGGCGAGCGCCTGTTCCAGGCCGGCGAGGTTGAAGCCGTTGATACCATCGACCATATCGAGATTCGCATGTTTGGTGCGTTTCGCGCCGAGCGCGATGGGTTTCCCATCACGGACAAAATGTGGCGTCGCAAGAAGGCGGCGACGCTTGCCGAGCGGCTTGCGCTGGGCATGGATGCGCTCGTCGATCGTGAGACGCTGGCCATGGAGCTGTGGCCCCATGCCGAGTTTAATAGCGCCCGCAACAACCTGTACTCGACGATATCGCGCTTGCGGTCGGCTTTGGGACCGACGCCGGATGGCAAGTCGTGCGTGCTCATCCAAAATGAATGCATTGGGCTCAACGGCGACTACGTCAAGACCGATGTGCGGCTATTTGACCAGATAAGCCGCGAGGTTTTGGGAAATCGCACGGGTGCGCGCGGGCCCCATCTGGTCGAGTTGTGCCTTAAGATTGAGCAGCTTTATGCCGGACCGTTGTATGTTCCCAATGGCTGTAATCCCACTTACTTTTTGCGCATGCGGCGCATTATGCAGTCAAAGTACATCGATTGCATGATTAAGGGAGCAAATGCCGCTCTAGAAGAAAACGATCTGCAGTCGGCGATTTGGCTGGCGGAGTCGGGGCTTCGGCAGGAAACGGCGCGCGAGGATATGGTGCGCTGCGCCATGCGCGTCTACAGTGCGGCGGGGCGGCGGCGCGATATCGTCGAGCTGTACAGCGGGCATATGCACCACCTGAGGGAGCAGGTCAATGGCGTGCCCGAGCCCGAGACGCGGCGTCTATACGAGCGCTTGGTGGAGGGGCGGCTCAATCGCGTGCTGGTCGAGCGATAAAAAACGGGCGCCCGAAGTACTTGGGCACCCGTAAGCTTGCTATGTGTTGGATCGCCGGATCATTGGCTCTTAGACGAGCTTGATCTTCTCGATGTCCTTGCGCGAGGACTCGCGATACAGTGAGAACTTGCGGCCGATGACCTGGACGACCTCGGCGTGGCAACGCTCGGCGACCTCCTCGGCGGCCTCGCGGGCGGAAAGGCTGGAGCCATCGAGCACGGAGCACTTAACGAGCTCGTGCTTCTCCAGGTAGGCGACCGTCTGCTCGACGGTGCCCTCGTTGACATCGGACTTGCCGATGATGATGGCGGGGTTGAGGTGATGGGCCATGCTGCGAAGCTGCTTGACCTGGGCTCCTGTCAGTGCCATGGGTTCTCGCTTTCTATGTATGGGGCGCCCCGCGACGGGGCCTTAATCTACGTGAGCTGTCCCAAGATAGCGCAGGAACGGCGCGGTGTGGAGCGCGTTTGCCCAGTTCAAAAAGAATGCGGATGCCGAGTGAGTGGGCAGTGCGGGCTGCGAACAGGCTATGAGCTGGGCGCAGAGACCGGCTCCCATGCAATAAACGCCCAACGGACCTTGCGGACGTGGTCGAGCATGTAGCGTCCCTGCGGCACGCCCTTGGAGCCCGGCTCACCGGCATGGGGGTTCTCAATCATGTGCTGGGCGATGTAGTCGCGCAGACGGCCGACCTTATCCTCGTTGCCATGCTCGAGCATACGGGAAAAATCTGCTACGCCCGCTTCAAGGTTATCGAAGGTATCGCGACGAGGCGATTCAAAGTACGTAACCTGCGGCAGGGCACCCATCTGAATGAGGATATTAAAAGCATACACAAAGCCATTACTGCAGGTAACCGAGGCACCGATGGCGTTCATCAGGTGCAGGTCATAGCGCGGGCTGGAGTTGGCGACCATCGTGACAGCACAACGCCGACGAGCCGTACGATCAAGCTTGGCAAGCGCGCCTTTTAGATTGGTCGTCGTAACTGACCGACTGGCAAAGGCAACATCCACCGCTTTCGCGACCGGTCCAACCAAATCCCAATCATCATCCCAAGCAAGCTCAAGCGGCGTAATAAGATCTT
>URFE01000060.1:0-11719 GCA_900546965.1 uncultured Collinsella sp. | reverse complement strand
GAGATCCTGAGATGTCTCGTGGGCTCGGAGATGTGTATAAGAGACAGGTATTTTGAGATTGGTCGCCAGGCGATTGAGACCGCTCGGGCGCTGCGTCGTGTGCTGCACGAGCGCGGCTACCAGTTCTTCTTGGAGACGCCGACCAACCAGCAGTTCGTGATTCTGCCCAACGAGGACATGGCCCGCATTCGCGAGCATGCGGCGATCGAGTACTGGGAAAAGTACGACGATACCCACACGGTGGTGCGTTTTTGCACCAGCTGGGCCACGACGCAGGAGGACATCGACGCGCTGGCGGCTGTCCTGTAGCCTGATGTAATGACAAGGGGCCGCCCTGCGCCTGAGCTTGGCGCAGGGCGGCCTTTGCTTTTGGGGGAGAAGGGTTGTATGACCGAGATGTCCGAGCCGACGATTCGCCTGGCGACGCCCGATGACGCGTCGGCGTTGCTTGCCATCTATGAGCCGTATGTGCGCCAGACGGCGATTACCTGCGAATATGAGGTGCCGAGCGTTGAGGAGTTCGCCGGGCGCATCGAGCGTACGCTCAGGCGCTATCCGTATTTGGTGATGGAGTTGGACGGGCGTCCGGTGGGCTATGCCTATGCGAGCCCGCTTAACAGCCGCGAGGCATACGACTGGTCGGTCGAGACGTCGATCTACCTGGCGCGTGATGTGCGCCACGGCGGGCTGGGCCGCAAACTACATGACGCGCTCAAGCAGTGCCTGATCGCGATGGGCATCACCAACATGTGTGCCCTCATCGCCGTGCCGCACGACAAGGACGACGAGTACCTGACGCACAACAGCCAGGACTTCCATGCCCATATGGGGTATCGCCTGGTGGGTGCCTTTGACCGCTGCGCCCAAAAGTTCGGCCGCTGGTACGACATGTGCTGGATGGAGTTGGTCCTAGCCGAGCGCGTCCCCAACCAACCCAAACCAACTTGGTTCCCCGACCTCCCCAAACCTACCATTTAAGGACAGGTTTATTTTGGCTTCTTTGTAGCGTCAATCCACCGCGAGAAGTACGGATTCACGCGTCTTTTGATGCGGATGGGCTTAATTTGGCTTCGATTTGGGTCCGTTTGGCTTCGATTCGAACTAAGTGAGTAGACTTTTTGGTGCAGGTCGAGCACAAGGCGTATCTGCCTTAGTAAAACCGCAGGTCACAGAGGTGACAGTTTTTGGTGTGCTCGACAGGTCACGAAAAGTCTACTCACTTAGATTTGCGGTACTGGATATTCTGAGCAGGAACAGTTGAGCTTGGACGGCGCGTATTGCCAGGCGATGTTGGCATTTGTGCCATGCTGGCTTGAGATTTAATAAAACCGCAGGTAAAACGTTCATTAGGTACAGTTTGCCTCGTTTGGTGCGCTAGCCGATGGGCTCGGTGTATTTGGCGCGGTCGGTGCGCTGGATGCGCTTGGAGACGTGGAGCGGGCGGCCGTCGGTGTCGTAGACGTAGTCGGTGATTAGGATCAGCGCCTGCCCGCGCTCAACGTTGAGCAAAAACGCCTCGTTTTGCGAGGCATAGCACACTTCAAAGGTCTTATGCCCCTGTGCCGGTGCGCGATGGAACTCCTGTCGCAGCGTGGCGTAGAGCGAACCGTTGATATCGCGATCGATGAGTGCCTCAAAGCTCGGTGGTAGATAGGTGGTCTCCAGGCACAGCGGCGCATCGTCCAGATAACGCAGGCGAACAAGTTTGACGAGCTTGCTGCCCACGGCGACATCGAAGAACTTGGCCGCATTGCCCGCGGCCTTGGCAAAGCCCGAGTCCACCGTGCGCGTGGTGGGCTTCATACCCTGACCCTGGACCTGTGTCGTGTAGCTCGAAAACACCAGGTTGTTCTCGTGGAGCGCCGGCGTGTCGGCCACAAAGGCGCCACGCCCGCGCTCGGTGCGCACCAGGCCCTCATCAACGAGCACCTTAAGGGCGTGGCGTACGGTGCTACGCGACAGCCCCGATTCGTCCATGAGTTCCATCTCGGACGGCAGCTTGTCTCCGCGCGCGTAGGTGCCGGAGGCGATGCGGTCGCGCAGCATGCCCGCCAAGCGCTCGTATTGGGTCAGTCTCTTTTTAGATGAAGCGTTCATGCGATCAACCTGTATCTAACCTGTATGCGTATCTAATAAAGCATGTATTCAATACAACAACAAAACCGCTGGTAGCAAGTTATCGAAAACCGTATCAGCAAATTTTTTAAGACAAATATAGCATACAACTAGTCGACATGACCAAAACATGTATGTAACTTGTATGCCATCGAGAGCATCAAACGAGAAGAAAGGCTGATGCACGATGACTACTCAGGAACAGGTTAAGGACGTCGTCTCCCAGGTTTTGGCCGACAAGGCAGACAAGGGCGGCATCAAGCGCGTCGTGTGGATTGGCGCCGGCGGATCCAACGGCGGCAACTATCCTGCCCAGTACTTTATGGAGCACGAGGCCACGCAGGTCGTGAGCTCCAGCTACACCAGCAATGAGTTCGTGCACGCCACGCCCGCCTATGTCAACGAGAACACCCTGGCCGTCGTCGTGTCCATGCGCGGCACCAAGGAGACCATCGTCGCCGCCCAGGTCGCCAAGGACCACGGCGCCAGCACCATCGCCATCTATGTCGACGAGTCCGGCCTCACCGAGGTCTGCGACTACAAGGTCCAGTACGACAGCCTGGCCGTCGACGAGTCCTGCATGGGCCGCACCAACTCCGCCGTCGTGACCATGATCGCCATGGAGCTCACGCAGCAGACCGAGGGCTATGCCGAGTACGAGACCGCTATGGCCGCTTTCGACTTGGTCGACCCCATCTATCGCAAGGCCGTCGAGTACACTCGTCCGCTTGCTGCCAAGTGGGCCGAGCAGAACGCTGACAAGCCCTGCATCAACGTCATGGCTCAGGGTCCGCTCTTTGGTGCCGCCTACGTCTTTAGCATCTGCAACGTGCAGGAGATGCTGCAGATTGACTCCTGCACCATCAACACCTGCGACTTCTTCCACGGTCCCTTCGAGATCCTGGACAAGCGTACCTCGCTGTTCCAGCTCATCAGCGTCGGCCGTAGCCGCTGCAACGACGAGCGCGGCATCCGCTTCGTCAACCAGTACGGTGGCGAGCGCGTCTATCAGCTCGATGCCAAGGAGCTTGGCCTCAACGACATCAAGGACAGCGTGAGCGAGTACTTCAACCACCTGATCTTTGCGCCGATCCTAAACAACGTGTACATGCGCGCGCTCTCTGCCGTCACCCACAAGGACTACATGACGCGCCGCTACATGTGGAAGCTCGACTACTAGGGGATAGAGCGGCCTAACAGCTCGATGTCCTCATAAGTTGCGGTGGAATAGTTCCTGTTTGGGGGCTTGAAGCCTCTATTTGGGAACTAGTCCACCGCAACCGCCAAGTAATCCGCTGAGGACGGAGGAAAACGGATCACTTTCCCGCTCGCCGATTTGTGTCTTGAAAAATGTATATAACGACTATAACGTAGTGTGAAACATATTGGAAACAATACCGAGGAGGCTGCGTTGAAGAAAAGCAATCTGGGCTATGTGCTGGTGCTGATCGCCGCGCTTATGTGGGGCAGCATCGGAATCTTTGTAAACGGCATCTCGGCCATGGGCGTTTCGTCCCAGAGCATGGCTGCCTTTCGCTTGTTGGTCGGAGCGCTTATCTTGGCGCCGGTCCTGATGTTTATGGGCTGCCGTCCGGGTGAGGGGTCTACCGTGGCTCAGGGTCCGCTGGCACTGTTCAAGGCAAGCCCTAAAGAGCTTGTTCCCTGCGCGCTTGTCGGTATTGTCGGCCTGGCCGCCGCCAACACCTGCTATTACGAGTGCATGGGCGAGGTGGGCATGTCCACGGCCTCGGTGCTGCTCTACACCTCGCCGGTGTTTGGCGTCATGCTCGGCCGCGTGCTTTATCGCGAGGACGTGACCCCCAACAAGCTCGTCGCCATTGTCTTTAACATCGTTGGCTGCGTGCTTGCAGTGACCAATGGCGACCTTTCCGGTTTTCATTTTTCGGTTTGGGGCGTCACGTCGGGCGTGATTGCAGGCCTTTGCGGTGCGTCGCTCGCGGTGTTTAGCCGGATAGCAACCAAGACAGTCCACCCGCTGGCTGTCACGTTTTGGGGCTTTGTTTTTGGCGGTGCGGTTATGGCGGCTATCGCGGCTCCGTGGCCGGATGTCGCCGCGGCAATGTCGCCACAGCTGCTGCTGCTGTTCCTTGGCTTTGGACTCATCCCCACAGCCGTGGCTTACATCTTATATATGCAGGGTCTGTCCATGGGGCTCGAGACGTCGAAAGTTCCCGTCGTAATGTCTTTCGAGACGGTCGTCACCGTACTGGTGGGCATTGGCATCTACGCTGAGCCCGCCGGCGCGATCAAGGTCCTGGGCATCGTGCTGGTGCTCGCGTCCATCCTGATCATGAACACCGACTTCTCCAAGCTGCGCAACAGTGTGTTTGTCGGTCATGTTGTTGAGAGCATGACCTTTAAGCCCAACGCGTGGTGGACGGAGAAATCGCAGGACATGGATCTGTTTAAGGAGCGCACCGGCATCGCGCTGGAGCCCACCGTGCAGGAAAGCCCCTGGTACTTTGTGCGATAGAGGATTGCGCGCAGGGTCTGACCTCGGGTTATCCAGCCAGCGCGGCCTACCCAGCCCCAACGTTTCAAATACGTTAAACCCGTCAACGGTCGATTTTCACCCGCGAACGGTCTTTATACTAATTAGCAATATAAGCAACGTATAAGACGTTATAATGACCATAACGAAAAGGAGGAGGCAAGATGAATCAGATCATTCTCGCATCTCATGGCGGCCTGGCCGCAGGCGCCAAAGACACGCTCGAGATGGTTCTCGGCGACGTGTCGAACGTCCACGTCGTGTCGCTTGCTCGTGACGACAAGGAGCCCATCACCGATAAGGTGGACGCCATGATCGCCACGTTCAACGCGGACGACACCGTCTATGTGCTGACCGATATGCTCGGCAGCTCGGTCAACAACAGCATGGTCGAGCTTTCCAAGAACGGCACGAAGTTCACGGTTGTCAGCGGTTTCAACATCCCGCTGGCGCTCACGCTCGCTATGAGCCCCGTCCCCGTCAAGGGTGCCGAGCTCGCAGCCCTCATCAACGAGGCCCGCACCGGTCTGACCAACCCCAACGCACCGGTCGAGGCTGCCGCGGCTCCCGCCAAGAAGGCCAAGGCGTCCCGTCACAGCTCCGGTCCCGCCAAGATCGTCCTCGCACGTCTTGATTACCGTCTGCTGCACGGCCAGGTCGTCTTTACCTGGACCACCAAGGTTCAGGCCGAGCGCATCATCGTCGTCGACAACGCCGCCGCCAACGATGACATCAAGAAGGGCGCTCTTAAGCTGGCCAAGCCCCAGGGCGTGCGCCTGAACGTCTTTACCGTCGAGCGTGCCCTCGCCAAGATGGACAAGCTCAACACCCTCGGCGAGCGCGTCATGTTCGTCTTTGGCAACACTGCCGAGATGCTGCAGTTCTGCCAGGGCTACAAGCTCGACGCCATCAACCTGGGCGCCACCGCCAACCACGACGGTGCCGATCAGGTCGGCGGCAAGGACAGCTCCGTCTTCCTCGACGCCAACCAGAAGGCCGACGTCAACCAGCTGCTCGACATGGGCATCAAGCTCTACGTCCAGCAGACCCCTACGTATCAGAGCGTCGACATCGACGCCAAGCTGTAATCAACCAGGCTTTTGCCTGACTGAAAGGAGAAGGGTATGAATACGTTCATCAGTGCGGTGCTCGTCGGCCTCGTCGGCGTGTTCTGCATGTGGGACTCCCGCCTGCTCGGTCGTCTTAACTTCGAGCAGCCCCTCGTTGGCGCTACGCTCGTCGGTCTGCTGCTGGGCGATGTGCCCACCGGCCTTGCCGTCGGTGCCGCCGTCGAGCTCGTGTCCATGGGCCTGGTGCAGGTCGGCGCTGCCGTTCCGCCCGATATGGTCCTGGGCGGCATCGTGGCCGCTGCCTTCGCATGCCTGACCGATGCTTCCGCCGAGACCGCCATGACGATCGCCATCCCGGTCGCCGTCCTGGGTCAGCTCCTCGGCATCGTGTTCCGCTCCATCATCGCCGCCCTCACCCATGTGGCAGATAGCGCGATCGATAACGGAAAGTTCAAGACCGCCTACCGTATGCACATCTGCGCCGGCTCCGGTCTGTACGCCGTCATGTACTTCCTGCCGATCTTCCTCGCCGTCTTTGTTGGCACCGACCTGGTTCAGGCCATCGTCAACATGGTTCCCGAGTGGCTGTCCACCGGTCTTAACGTTTCGACCAAGATCATGACCGCCTACGGCTTGGCCCTGCTGCTCACCATGATGATCAAGAAGGGTATGACTCCGTTCCTGTTCATCGGTTTCCTGCTCGCCGCTTACCTCAACCTGTCCGTCATCGCGGTCGCTCTGATCGGTGTGTGCCTGGCTGTCGTCTTCATGGGCTTCAAGTTCAACGGTTCCCATGCAGCCGCCGGTGTCGATTCCGACTACGATCCGCTCGAAGACGACGAAGACTAAGGAGGAACACACTATGGCAACCGCAACCAAGGACGTGTCCCTGAACAAGAAGGTCAGCCAGTTCTTCTGGCGCTCCTGGGCCATCCAGGCCTCTTGGAACTACGAGCGTCAGATGAACATGGGCTTCCTCTACGGCATGGTTCCCACGCTCGATCGCCTCTATCCGGATGAGTCCGACCCCAAGCAGCTCGCTGCTAAGAAAGAGGCTTACCACCGTCACATGGCGTTCTACAACTGCACCCCGCAGACGAGCGCTTTCATCCTGGGCCTCGCCGCCTCCATGGAGGAGGAGTACGCCAAGGATCCCGAGAACTTCGACCCCGATTCGATCAACGCGGTCAAGACCTCCCTCATGGGCCCGCTTTCCGGCATCGGTGACTCCTTCTTCCAGGGCACCATCCGCGTTATCGCCTTTGGTCTGGGCGTTCAGCTGGCTCAGCAGGGCTCCATCATGGGCCCGATCCTGGCCATGCTCATCTCCATCGTGCCCTCCGTGCTGATCACTTGGTTCGCAGCCAAGATGGGCTATCAGGGTGGCCACGAGTACCTGAGCAAGCTTCAGGGCGGCGACCTCATGGAGAAGCTCATGTATGTCTGCGGCATCGTGGGTCTTATGTCCGTGGGCGGCATGATCGCTACGCTGATCGGCGCCACCACCCCGCTGCAGTTCGCTGAGGGTACCGTCGTTATCCAGGACATCTTGGACGGCATGATGCCGCAGATGATCTCCCTTGGCCTCACTGGTCTTATGTACTGGCTCATCAAGAAGAACGTCAACACCGGTTGGCTTCTCGTGATCGCCATCGTGGGCGGCATCGCCCTCTCCGCGGCCGGCATCCTGGCCTAGTCGCGACCAAGCGCCTAACCGCTTTCCCCCGGGGGCCTGCCTGACATCCCATACCCCAGGCAGGCTCCCATCCCTAAATGTGACAATAGGCCAGTCCCTTTGTCGCATCTTCAACGGACCGGCGATTCGGTCCAAATCACGGTAACCCTGCGTGCGCCCGGCAAAGTGGCGCCGCAAAAATCGAAAGGAATGTGTCAGATGTACGAGATCGACCTTAACCTCCCTAAGCAGATCGTCGCTGACGTCCTGTCCGACCACGAGATTCACAGCGTCGCTTTCGTCGGCTGCGGTGCTTCCATGTCCGACCTGTACCCCGCCAAGTACTTCCTGGCCAACAACACGGACAAGCTGAACGTTCAGATCTTCACCGCTAACGAGTTCAACTACGATACGCCTTCCTGGGTCAACGAGCACACCTTCGTGATTACCTGCTCCCTCGGTGGCTCCACGCCCGAGACCGTCGAGGCCAACAAGACCGCCAAGAAGCACAACTGCCCGGTCGTCTCCCTCACCAACAAGCCTGGCTCCGCTCTGACCGTCGACGCCGACCACGTTATCGTTCACGGCTTCCACGCCAACTACGCTGCCAAGTGCGAGAAGCCCGGCTATGCCATCGCTCTTGCTCTCGAGATCCTTCAGCAGACCGAGGGCTATGACCACTACGAGGACATGATCACCGGCCTCACCAACATCTTCGATCTCTGCGAGAACGCCGCTCAGCACTGCAAGAAGCTCGCCAAGAAGTTCGCCGAGGACTTCAAGGACGACAAGATGATCTACTTCATGGCTTCCGGTGCCTCCGAGAAGATGGCTTATTCTCACGCCGCCTTCCTGTTCACCGAGATGCAGTGGATCGACGCCGCCGCCTACAACACCGGCGAGTACTTCCACGGCCCGTTCGAGGTTTCCACCGAGGGTAAGCCCTACGTCTTCTTCATGTCCGATGGCGCCACCCGTCCGATGGACGCTCGCGCCCTCACCTTCCTTGAGCGCATGGGCGCCAAGGTCGCTCTGATTGACTCCAAGGACTACGGCCTGGCTGATGCCGTGCCCGCGAGCGTCATCACCTACTTCAACCCGCTGCTGCACCTCGCCGTTATGCGCGAGTACGGCAACCAGATCGCCGAGGCCCGTCAGCACCCGCTGACCATGCGTCGCTACATGTGGAAGCTTTCCTACTAATCACAAGTAAGTAGACCTTACGGGTTGATTGAGAGGGGATGGGGTTTTCGCCCCGTCCCCTTTTTTGCTCTGGGGAGGGCGTGTCTGTCGCGTCGCAAATCCCAGATAAAACCTACCAAAATAAACCTGTCCCTTTTTGGCAGGTGGGAGGAGATGCGTATGATCAAGGCAGTGCTGTTTGATATGGACGGCGTGCTGGTCGATACCGAGTGGTTCTACAACCGTCGTCGCGTGGCGTTTATGGAGGAGAAGGGCTTCCACTTTGACGAGATCCCTGATCTTTCGGGGTCTAACGAGCCTGCCATTTGGGAGGCGCTGGTGCCCGACGATGTTGAGCTGCGCGAGCGTCTGCGCGTGGAGTACAAGCAGGTCTATAGCCCGGACCACCCCGTTCCGTATGCCGAGCTGCTCAACGAGCAAACGGAGCCGGTGATGCGCGAGCTGCACGAGCGCGGCGTGAAGTGCGCCATCGCGAGCTCGTCCTATCGTGAGCTTATTGACGAGCTGGTGGAGATCGCTGGCATTGCCGACGTGTTGGATTACACCATCAGCGGCCATGAGTGCAGTGCGTTTAAACCCGACCCCGAGATCTACCTGCGTGCCATGGAGGCGCTGGGGGTGGAGCCTGTCGAGTGCCTGGTTATCGAGGATTCGCCTTTGGGGATCGAGGCTGGCAAACGTTCCGGCGCCCGCGTCCTGGCGCTGCGTCCGCACGAGGGCGTCAACCTCGATCAATCGCGAGCCGATGCCGTTATCGATAATCTGACCGACATTTTGGCCGCTTTGTAGCGTGAATCCGCCGCGAGAAGCACTGATTCACGCGTCTTTTGCTGCGGATTGGCTTAATTTGCCATCTATTTGGATCCGTTTGGCTTCGATTCGGGCTAAGTGAGTAGACTTTTTGGCGCAGGCCGAGCACAAAGTGCATCTGCTTTAGTAAAACAGCAGGTCACAGGGGTGGCTGTTTTGGGTGTGCTCCGCAGGTCGCGTGAAGTCTACTCACTTGGGATTTTGCCCTTTGGTCGTGGGGGTTGATGGTCCCGTTTTGGTTGTCGAGAGAGGGTGAATTGAAGCGCCCCCGCATGCTCCATGCTACAATCGCGGGCATGCCCCACAACTAGATCTGCCTTCGAAAGGAGCTTCCGTGGCGAACGCCATCGAACAGCTCACGGACCGCGTGCTCGTGCTCGGCCGCCTCACCATCGTCCGCCGCGCCATCACCGCCGTGGCGGTCACAATTTCTGCCGTCCTCCAAACATTCCTGATCCAGGCGTTCATTCAGCCCGCTGACCTGCTTCCGAGCGGTCTTACCGGCGTCGCGGTCCTGCTCGATCGCGTTACCTCGCTGGGCGGCGTTCACATCGACATCTCGCTCGGCATGCTTGCGCTCAACATTCCCGTGGCGCTCCTATGCTGGAGCGGCATTAGCAAGCGCTTCGTCATCTTCTCGATGATGCAGGTCGTGCTCTCGTCGCTGTTCCTCAACGTCTTTCACTTCGCTCCATTTTTGGGCGACAAGATCATGCTCATCATTTTTGGCGGCGTGGTCTCGGGTCTGGGCGCTGCCATCGCACTTAAATCCGGCGCATCCACCGGCGGCACCGACTTTATCGCGCTGTGGGTTTCCAACCACACGGGCAAGACCATCTGGGGCGTCATCTTTGGTTTCAACTGCTTTATCCTGGCGATCTTTGGCTTTATGTTTGGCTGGGACAACGCGGCGTACTCCATCGTGTTCCAGTTTATTTCGACCAAGACCATCGACAGCTTCTACCGCCGCTACGACCGTGTGACGTTGCAGATCACGACGCGCAAGGCAGATGAGGTCATGACCGCCTATGTTGACCATTTTCAGCACGGCATTAGCTGCGCCGAGGTCATCGGCGGATACAGCCGCGAAAAGATGTACCTGCTGCACGCCGTTGTCTCGACCTATGAGAGCCAGGACATTATCAAGCTGGTGTGCGACATTGATCCCGGTGCCGTGATCAATGTGTTCCACACGCTCAACTTTGTGGGCGGCTGGTGGGGCGGTCATGTCGACGAGCCCATGCCCACGGCCGTACCCGATCCCGACAAGCCCGCGCGCATGGCCAGCAGGCAGGCGCGCCTCAGCGAGCAGGATAGCCTGCAGCAGGACGACGGCAAGTAGGGTTTTGGCATTTTGCCGGTCCTGCGCAACCCATCCGAACGAGCCCCCCGAAAGCCCCGTTGCTTTCGAGAGGCTCTCGTTTGCCCAGATAAAACCTACCAAAATGAAGCTGTCGCTTTTTGGTAGGGAGGGTGTATCGTTTTATCATTATGAGGTAATATGAAACTAGACGTTATATACGTATTAGTTATTTCGATATTTCGATAAGAGTGATTAGATATGCCTGCACCCAAAAATGCACCGCTTTACCAGCAGATTTACGACGAAATCAAGGATGCGATCGAGAAAGGTGTTTATGCACCCAAGGAGCGTATTCCGTCCGAGCTTGAGCTAGCCGAGCAGTACGACGTGAGCCGCATTACGGTGCGCCGCGCCGTCGAGGAGCTGTGCTCCGATGGCTACCTGGTTAAGCAGCAGGGCCGTGGCACCTTTGTCTCCACGCCGCACATCAACCGCCAGTTCCACGCTTCGACGCTGCAGACGTTTACCGCGCTGTGTGCCGATAATGGCATGAAGGCGGGCGCACATGTGGTCGATCGCCAGATTGTGCCGGCACGTCAAAACGAGATGGAGTTCTTTGGCCTGCAGAAGGACGCGCTGCTGCTGCATATTAAGCGCGTGCGTACAGCCGACGGCGAGCCCATCTTTGAGGAGAACATCTTTGTGCCGTTTGACGCCTACCGTGAGCTGTTGACGGCCGATCTTGAGGACAAGTCGATTTTTGCCGAGGTCGAGCGTGTTGGCGGAACGCCGATTGTCTCGGTTGGCTACCGCACGGTCGAGGCCGTTCGTGCCAATACCGAGCAGGCGGCCGAGCTGGGCATTGCTCCGCACGATCCGCTGCTCAACCTGCGTGCCGGCTTCACGGGTCCCAATGGCGAGCCGGTCCTGATGGGTAAGCAGTACTACGTGGGATCGCGCTACGTTATGGTCATGTAAGTTACGCGGTTTTACCAAACCGCGTAACGGCTCGACGCTGCAAACGCCCCTAA
>URFE01000059.1:0-11809 GCA_900546965.1 uncultured Collinsella sp. | reverse complement strand
CCCACTGCACCCAAGCACAGGCCGCCGAGCTTATGGCTTGCGTCGAAGGCGCCCGCGCCGCCCACCACGCCTATAGCGTGGACGTGCTCGTGCCCAACCGTCGCGAAACGCTCGAGGCCTTTCCCGAGATTCCCTGCGATCGGGCAACCATTGATGACTATCTGCGCCTCATGCTGAAAGGGGCTTCAAAATGAAACGCGCCTTTATGTCCGAGCTCGCCATCGTTCGCACGCTCACCCCGAGCATCGCGGGCGTCGGCCTGTTCATCTTCGTCGTGCTAACCCTTGCCAACGCGTCGGATGGCGATTCCGGCATGAGCGCCGGCGCCTGCGCGGTCAGCGCCATGTCGCCCATCATGGTCATGAGCTCGCTGGCCGGCTTCGACAATCAAAACGGATGGGAGCGTTATCGGGCAACGCTGCCTCTCACGCGCAAAGACATAATTTGCGCACGCTACCTGTGCATCGTTGTCTTCTCGGCCATCATGGCCTGCGCCGCCGTGCTTTTGAACATCATCGCCCTTCCGTTCTTCAACAGCGCGGGCGTGGCCTCGACAGGACAAACCATCTTTGAGATCGCAATTGCCTCGGCAGCATCGATGCTCATCTCCCTCATGATGGTGTTCTTGGCACAGCCGCTGTTCTTCCGATTTGGACACATGGAGGCACTACGCCTATCCGTTGGCCTGTTTGCCCTACTCGGATGCCTTACCATGGCAGCGCTGAGCTCCTCCAACCCCATCAGCAACTGGCTTATGTCGATTGCCGGGGCGAATCCCGATCCTGCCGTCCTTGGCTGTCTGTGTGCAGGAATTGCCGTACTGGCGCTCGCACTATGCGCAATCAGCTGCACCGTCAGCACCAAGGTTTATCGAGTACGCGAGGTGTAGCCACACGAGTCTCAATCCGCGAAGGACGCGATCGCCGCCCCTCCCCGCAAATCCGTGGCAAAGGGCATGTCCCCGGCGTGCGCCACTGTACTACTTGCGCAGCGGCTTGGGCAGTGGAATACCGGCAGCGATGACGGCGGCGATGATCATACAGACGATGCCTTTGAGCGGGAAGCACATGAGCAACAAGCCCACGACCATAACGGGTTGGCGCATGACGGCGCCCATCGTCGATGCCGTGCAGACGGCGACGCAAAAGACCGGATCTGCGCCGGTGAGGATGGCAAGGCCATAGCCCAGGCTTACGCCCGAGAAGATAACCGGGAAGAAGTGACCGCCGCGCCAACCAAGGTTGATGAGGGCGGGCGTCAGCATGGCCTTGACCAGACCGGTCAAAATAAGCACGCCGGCGGGGATGGTCAGATAGGTTTCCATGAGCACGTCGGCCTGGGTCTCGCCGGCAAACATGGTATAGAGCAGGACCGTGCCACAGATGGCGAGTGCCAGACCGGCCAGCATGGCCTTGACGACAGGACGCTCCCCTATTGCATGGGACAGTGCCTCGCTTGCATGCTCAGAGACAAAGTACAGCCAGCCGCAGACGGTGCCGATCAACGACAGAGGGACGAGCCAGGTAAGCTCTAGGTTGCCCACCTCGGCGGACTCGAGCCTGGGCATGCCCATGCCGCCGCCCACAAGCTGTCCAAGCAGCAGGTAGGTGCCCAGACCGCCGGCAATCGCAATACCGTAGACCACCGTCTTTTGCGTCTTGGGCAGCTTGATGGTGATCTCGCCGGACGCGGACTCATCGTCGGCGTCTTCACCCTGGCCGTCGGTGCTACCGGCAAGCGGCGCCACAAAGCCAAAGACGGGCGCGGTAAAGAGCGCCGTCAGGGCAGCCTGGGTGCCCAGCAACGTGAGCTCCCTAAACTCGGCGCCAAAGCGACGCATGCGGTCGCCGACCCAGCTGCACAGACCGGCGATAACGCCGGTCAGGCCGGCCTCCGGTCCAATACTTCCGCCAAACAGCAGCGGCAGCAACGCCGCGAGCGAAAGCTTGCCCAGGTTGTCGTACGGGTAGCGCCCGTCTTGCTTAACCTTAGCCATCACCTGGTTGAGGTCATCGGTCTTGGTGCCTGTCATCTTTTCGTACAGACCGATTAACAGGCCGCCCAGCAGGCAGACAAAAAACGGGTACGGCAGAAAGCCAAACGGGCCGCTGGCAAGCTCGGGCGAAGCGACGCCCAGCGCGTGCGGAATCTCGGTCCATAGATAGTCGATACCGTGCTCCATCGCAAAAAAGAACAGCCAGACTGCGGCACCCGCGAGTGCACCGGTCACGGCGACGCTGACCAAAAACAGCGCTCGGTTCGTGGGTTTGGCAAGGTTATCCATCGGGTCCTCCCGCGGTCAAAGTCGACATAGATACGTTTTATTGTAGAGCGAGCGTTGCCCGAACGAGCCAACCACCTGCGCCGCAAACGGCACCATTGGGAGCCATAGTGGGGCAGGCTCAAGACTTATCCGTTGATAATCGAGGCAATCTCGCGCAAATCGTCGGCAAAGTAGATGCCGTGCTGGCGCCTCGGGCTCGAAAGCCCCTTATCAATCATGTGCCCGAGCAACGCCTTGAGGTCGTTGTAGTAACCGTCCAGGTTATACAGGATGCACGGAGAGCTCAGGTGCCCCAACGACACCGCGGACATAACCTCGGCAATCTCCTCGAGCGTGCCCGTGCCGCCCGGAAATGCGATGAACGCATCGCCGAGCTCGATCATCTTGGCTTTGCGCTCGGCCATGTCGCTCGTCACGATAAGGTCGTCGATTCCGTCGTGTTGAAACTCTGCCTCGATAAAAAAGCTCGGCTCCACACCCGTCACATGTCCGCCTGCCTCGAGTACGCTATCGGCGAGCGCGCCCATCAGTCCCGATTTGGACCCGCCGTATACGAGCGCGTGTCCGTTGGCGCCAATCCAATTGCCCAGCTCCTGCACCGCGGGCAGAAACGCCGGGTCGTTGCCGACGCTCGCGCCCAGGTACACCGTGATGTTCATATGCAATCCCCCTCGTCGTGACGCGCGGCACCCGTTCTATCGTTGCCGGCGACGGTATTCGCGCACGCGGCGCGACAAATCGGCGAGCTCATCGCGGTCGAGTTCTTCCAAATGCTCAAGATCGTCCATAAAGCGCGCCATGGTGTCCTTTTGGCGCATCTTGATAAGCGTATTGCAGTAGTTCACCGCCACGCCCGTAAGCATGGCGATATAGAAGATACTGATGACGCTTAGGATAACGGTAATGCCGCGGGCAATCGGCGTTTCAGCGGGGATATCGCCAAAGCCAATCGTCGAGACCGTCTCAAAGCTAAACCAGAGACCATCGCCAAACGTGAGGGTCGTGGGCTCGGACAGCCAGACAGCCGTCGAGCAAAGCAGATAGAAAATAAGAAACAGGCCCGTAATGCGTGCAAAGCCAGCCTGTCGCAGCACATCGGCAAGCGTCCTGAGCTTTTTCATCGCGACCCCTTCCACGGACAACCAATCACGTTCGCTCGGTATTGTCCCACGCCTCCCCAGCAAACGGAACTAGTCATTGGGGACGTTCTTAAATGACCAGTCAAACAAGAACGTCCCCAATGACTAGTCGTTTAAGAACGTCCCCGATGACTGCCGGGCGGGAGCGTTTAGCGGTACAGCTGCCGACTGGGCAGGCTGAGCTGGTATCCTTATGCGGTATTGTCTCGATTCGTTAGGATTGCATGTGAGAGCTGCCACTGTCCTTCGTTCAGTTATATGTCGCGCCCTGGCCATTGTGCTTGCCGCGCTTGCCGTACTGAGCACCATCATGCCCGCCCCCGCCTTTGCCGCCGACTCCGATCAGTCAGTCAAGACGGTCCGCGTTGGTTGGCTCGTCAACAACGAGGGCTTCCAGGACGGCACCCCCGGCGAGCGTCTCTCGGGATGGGGTTACGAGTACCTCCAGACCCTGTCGTACTACACGCCCGGCTGGCGGTACGAATACGTCTCCGGCACCTTCACCGAGCTTATGGACATGCTCGAGGCAGGTGAGATCGACCTCATGCCCAACATCTCCTACTCCGAGAAACGCGCCCAAAAGCTGCTCTTTTCCTCGAACCCTGAGGGCACCGAGCGCTACTACATCTACGCCAAGCCCGATCGCGACGATCTGGCCAAGGGTGACCCCCAAGCGCTCCAAGGCCTCACCATCGGCTACAACCCCGACGTTATGCAAACCTTCGTTGGCCAGCAGTGGCTCACCAACGAAGGAATCACCTGCACATACAGGGAGTATGACGGAGGCTCCGTTCTCTTTGACGCGCTCGCAAACGACGAAGTCGATGCCGTCATCATGAACGACACAATCTCGTCGCCCAATGCCTCCCCCATGTTCTACATTGGCTCGAGTGACTACTACTTTGCCGTTCCCAAAAGCCGCCCCGACCTGATGGACGACATCAATGCCGCCATGACGGCAATCGCCCGCGTCAACCCACGCTATAACGACGAAGTAAAATCTCACTACTCGACCCAAAACAGCGGCTCATCATCGCTCAACGGACCCGAACATTCCTGGCTCAAAGCAAATGACAACACCATCACGCTCGGCTACATTACGGGCAAACTCCCCTACTGCAACGAGAACGAAGACGGCGAAATGGAAGGCTCGCTCGCATCGCTTGCGACGACGCTACACGATAAATTTGGCATTACGGTCAAAACCGTCGCCTTTGATAGCTACAAGATGATGTCAAAGGCCCTGTCAAAGGAAAGCATAGACGTTGCGCTGCCGGTATACCGAGATTACTGGTTTGCCGAGCAAACAGGCGTTGTGCAATCGGTATCGTTGGGAACCATATCCCTCACCGCCATCCACACCGGCAGCAACCTGAACAAAGACCTTCAGAACATCGCCTGTACCAAATCATCGTTTGTCAACAAAAATGCACTTGAAAGTCTGTTCCCCACAGCGACCGTAACCGAATACCAATCCGACGATGAAGCGTTCGACGCCCTCAGGAAGGGAACGGCGCACTGCATCGTCGCTCCCAGTTCACGCGTAAAAACCATCGGTGACCGTTACGATCTCGAGGACTGCGAGACGGCCGAGCTCCCTGACACCTGTGAGCTCTCGTGCTGGATTTCGCGCGGAAAACCCGAGCTGTTGGGAATCATCAACAAGGGCATCATCAATGCCGGAGAATCGCTCTCCGCAAGCAATTTCTCCTCCACGTCGTACACGGCCCAGGAATCCAACACGCTTCAATTCCTTTATCGCAACCGCACCGCCATTGCAGCTACCCTCATCGGTATGTTGTCGGTCGGCATCGTCCTGCTCATCTGGGCGCTCGTGCGCGCTCGAACCGAGCGCAAAAAAGCCGATGCTGCCAACGCCGCTAAGACGGCATTCCTCACGCGCATGAGCCACGACATCCGTACGCCGCTCAACGGTATCCTGGGCCTTATCGAGATCGAGGAATTGAAGGAAGGCGATATGCAAGTCGCCCGCGAGAGCCGTGCCAAGGCGCGCGTTGCCGCCAATCACCTGCTCTCGCTGATCAACGACATCCTCGAGATGGGCAAAATCGAAGACCGCGAGCTAACACTGGAGCATGCGCCTTTTAACCTCAAAGAGCTCTGTGACGATACACTGGTGCTGTGCAAGCTCCGCGCGTCCAGTAACGCCATCACCATGCAGGACAATAGTCTGCCGTACGCCACGGGGCCATACATGATCGGCAGTCCCACCCATATCCGACAGATCATGATCAACCTGTTAGACAACAGCATTAAGTACAACAAGCACGGCGGCTCCGTCACCTTTAGCTCAAAGACCAAGCCACTCGATAACGGGCGCGCGCTCTTTTGCTTTAGCGTTTCGGATACCGGCATTGGCATGGCTCCCGAGTTTTTAAAGCATATCTATGAGCCGTTTGCCCAAGAAGGTGACGATGCGCGCAGCAAGTTCCAAGGAACCGGCATGGGCATGCCAATCGTCAAGTCGCTTATTGAACTGATGGGCGGCACCATCGAAGTCACCAGCGAACTCCATGTGGGCACCACGTTCTACGTGGAAATTCCGCTCGATATCGACAAGAACCCCCGGGCGCGGACGGATACGGTCGAGAAGGCGCTCGACTGCTCGCTTGCCAACATGAACGTGCTGCTCGCCGAAGACAACGAATTGAATGCCGAGATTGCCCAGGCGCTGCTCGAAAGCGAAGGCATTGTCGTAACTCGCGCCGCCGATGGCAACGAAGCGGTCGACCTATACGTTGGCCGTCCCGCCGGCAGCTTCGATGCGATTCTGATGGACATTATGATGCCGGACATGGACGGCTACGAGGCGACCCGCGCGATTCGTCTGTGCGAGAAAGTCGATGCAGCCGATATCCCCATCATCGCGCTCACCGCCAATGCCTTTGCCGAGGACGCCAAGGCGGCACACGACGCCGGTATGAACGCCCATCTGTCCAAACCGCTCGACTTTAACAAGCTCAAAAACATACTCGCCCGCATCAAGAAAAACGGAGCTGTTTCGCTATAGTTTGTGCTCAACCACCACGCACGACCAGAAAGGAAGCCAACGATGTTTAGGCCCTTACGTCGAAAGAAACGCGCCATCACTGACGAGGAAGCGCGCGAACTGCTCGCTACCTGCAAGCGCGGCGTCTTTGCCGTCAACGGCGACGATGGCTACCCGTACGCCATTCCCGTCAACTACTTCTTTGACACCGAGCACGACAAGATTTATTTCCATGGCGCCAAGGCTGGCCACAAGGTCGACGCACTCAAGCGCGATGACAAGGTCTGCTTTACCGTTTACGGCAACGAGTGGCACAAGAACGGTGACTGGGCTCCCTACGTTATGAGCACCGTGGTCTTTGGCCGCTGTCGCCTGGCGAATGACACCCCCGCGTTTATCGAGGATAAAGTCCGCCAGCTCGCGCTTAAGTACTACCCTTCTGCCGAGGAAGTCGAAGAGGAAATCGCCAAGGACATCAAGGGTGTCCAGCTCTACGAGATTACGATTGAGCATCTTTGCGGCAAGCAGATTCAGGAAAAGTAAGCCCCTCAGCAGGTCTCATCAATAGTAATATGGCCCGGTTCCAGCCCACCTTGGAACCGGGCCATATGCTTATGAAGCGTCGGCGGCTATGTGCGCAAGCGCCTCAACGAGCTCTTGCGAGCTCACAGGCTTGCTCAGGTGCGCGTTCATGCCCGCCTCACGCGAAAGCCTACGGTCGTCGGCAAAGGCGTTGGCACTCACGGCGATAATCGGCGTGGTCGCGGCATCCTCGCGATCGAGTGCTCGAATCTGACGCGTGGCCTCAAGGCCATCGATGCCAGGCATCATGATGTCCATCAACACCACGTCGTACTCGTGCGGTGCGCTCGCGGTAAACATCTCGACGGCAGACTCACCATCCTTAGCATGCGTCACGATGGCACCGGCACGGCTGAGCGTAAACTGCGCGATCTCGGCATTCAGATCGTTATCCTCTACGAGCAAAACGCGCAAGCCCTGGAGCGCATCGCCGTCTCCCGCATCCGCGCGAACTGCCCGAGGAATCTCGGAGCGCTTGCATTTCTCGAACGGCAGGCGAATGGTAAACGTCGTCCCCTGCCCCAAGACACTCGTAAAGCTCATGGTTCCGCCCATAAGCTCGACCAGCTGTTTTGCGATAGGCGCGCCCAGGCCAGTTCCCGACGAAGCGCCTTCCACCTGCTGCTCCTCGCGGCAAAACGGCTCGTAGAGGTGCTTTTGGAACTCCTCGCTCATGCCAATGCCGTTGTCGGCGATCGTGTATTCATAGACGGGGACGCCATCCGCTGGCTCCACCTCGCGGCACACCAGGCGGACATAGCCGCCCTGGCGGTTGTACTTGACGGCATTGCCGGCAATATTGAGCAACAAACGCTTGAGGTGCGTCACGCTCACCCGCGCATAGGGATGATTAAGCGTCTGCTGGTCGGAGATAATTGTCACCAGACGCTCCTCGGCCTGGCGCTCCAGAATATCACGCACTTCACAGTTGAGGGCCACCAAATTTATGGGCACGAGGTTCAGGTCGACCTGCCCGCTCTCCAGGCGACTCATATCGAGCGCCTCGTTGGCAAGGTCGAGCAGCAGTCCCGATGCCGTCCAGATTTTTGAGCGGCACTCAGTCTGCTTTTGCAGATCGTCCGCATTGGCATCGCCAACCTCGACCATGCCGCGAATGCCGTTGATGGGCGTGCGCAGATCGTGGCTCATGCGACGCAGAAACTCCGTCTTTGCCGAGTTGGCAGACGAGGCCTCACGCGCCGCCTTTGCCAGCTTGTCGCCATAGTCGCGCTCCTGCTGCAGCAAGTCCGTCAAACGCCGACGATCAGCGCGGCGACGCACCATCACAACAACGGCTACAACACCGCTGTAGAGCGCCAGCACGCCGGCAGCAACAGCCGCGACGACCTCAAAGTAACGCCGCGCCGGAGCATAGGTGTACACATAGAATTTGTGCGCTTTTCCAAATGTGCCCAAATACCACTCGCCGTCGGCGTTAATCAATTTGACCTTACCGGCCAGGCATCGATCCTTAATACCGTCGACAATGAAGACGTCCGTCGCAGGCAGATCGAATACGCCCAATACAGTGGGTTCAACGGCATTGGTCGCAACGACCTTGCCGTCGCTTTCGATCACGATATTGCCGCTATCGATGGTTTCATAGCCTTCGAGCAAACTCTGCAGTTTGAGTGTATTGCTTGCAACCGCCTTCGCGCTCTGATGCCTTACCGCGATAACGATGCCCTCGCCATCCTGCCGAGTCACGCAGCCAATGTCTGCGACCGAATCATCCGCAAGCGTGATGCGGGCGGTATAGGACTTAAGCGGATGAGTTGCCACCTCCAGCACGGGTGCTTCCTTGAGATACGTAGCAAGCGACTCGTAGCCCACGCCATCCGTCGAGGACTCAGACACCAAATTGCCCGATGCGTCCGTCACGATCAGTGCGCTCACGTTGAACTGGTCGGCATATTGCTCCAGCGTGGCGTTATCCACCGAACCGTCGCGCTCCATATCGCGCGCTGCCTCTCCGGCAATCTCCATAACGCGTATCAGGTTTTTGGTCGTATAGGCGCTATTGAATGCATCGTAGGAAAGGCTCTGCGTCGCCACGTAATCGACAACGTCGGCAAAGCGCTGCTCGGCTTGGGCCGTCATGTAACCGTAGCTCATCATGCCGGCAGCAACCGAGAGCACTATCCCCAGCAGAGCGACAAGGAGCCATGCCCCTGCCGAACGATTGCCCCGCTCCTCTACGGCGTGGTCAGGCGCATCGATCATGACAGGCCCTCCACATTCAAAAATGGCGAAGGGTCATCAAAGTACTTTGACACTAGGCGTTCCATGGTGCCATCGGCAAGCATTTCTTGGTAGGCATGAGTGAGCTTGACGTCGATGCCGCGCGTATCGTTGATATCGAAAGCGGTGCCCAAACCAACCTTTAGCAGCGGCTCATCCAAAATGCGATATGTCACACCATAGTCTTTTTCGTAGGTGAGGAACGAGGACTCATGCGCGGCGATAGCGTCGACCAGGCCCTCGACGAGCGCCGGGTTCAGATATGAACCGTCCGAAAAGCTGTAGAGCTCCTTGATCTACAGAACGTTTTCATTTGTGCGATTGAGCAAAATGTCCTCGGGCTTGGTGGTGGACTGAACCGCCACGATCTTATCCTCAAGATCGGCAAGCGTGTAGATATCGCTCTGGGGATCGACCGCGACCACCTGGCGGCTCGCGAGGTACGGGCCGGCCCAACGATACTCGTTTTCGCGACCCGTCATGCTAAAGCTACCCATGACGCAATCGAGTTCGCCGCTCGCCAGCAGCTCTTTCTTCTTTTCCCAGTCGATCAGCTGGTATTTTGGCTTGTAACCAATGCGGGCCAAAGCCTCGGTCAATATCTCAACATCCAGGCCAACAATATCGCCGTACTCGTCGGTATACACAAACGGTGGATAGAGGTCGCTTCCGACGTTGAGCGTCTTAAGGTCGTCGTCCTTTACCTGCGTGGCGTCCGGGCCTTTTGATGCAGACACCGAGGCTCTGCCATTCGACCCGGAGCAGCCGGCTATCGCTACGACAAAGGCACTCGCCACTGCAAGCGCGACAAACAACGATATGGACACCGAGCGGCGAGGTCTTTTCATCGAGCTCCAGAAGATCCTGTTTACAGACTGAAATGGCTAAAGATAATACCAAACGAAACCACTCGAGCGTCCAATGGTTACAGACGTTTTACCATGCGGGGCCTTCCAGCCGACTTGGCAGAAGGCCCTGCATTCAGCGCACACTTACCGCGTATTAAAAACGTAGCGGTCCAGGCGGTCGCACGCTTCCCTTACGCGCGAAGGCGGCAGCGCCAGATTCACGCGAATGTGGCAGGGCCCGTGGAACGGACGGCCGTCCTGATACCCCACGCCCACGCGCGCCCCCTCGTCGAGCAGCCACTGAATATCGCGGCCATGCTCGCGGCACCACTCGGTGCAGTCCAGAAACACCATGTACGTGCCCTGCGGACGCGAATAAGACACGCCCTCAAAATGCTCATCCACGTAATCGCAGAAGTACTCGATATTGCCGGCAAGCACCTGGTTGAGCTCATCAACCCACTCGTAGCCTTGCGGCTGGTAGGCACCGATAAGCGCGTGCATGGAGAGGACGTTCATCTCGTTGTAGTGAGTCTTGTTGGACACGGCGCACACGCGGTCGCGCAGCGTCTCGTTGTAGATGATGTGGTAGCTGCCGACCAGACCCGCCAGGTTAAACGTCTTGCTCGGCGCATAGAGGGCAACCGTGCGCATGCGGGCATCCTCGCTCACCGACTGCGTCGGGATATGCTTGTGTCCCGGCAGGATGATATCGGACCAAATCTCGTCCGAGATCACCACGCAATCGTGCTGGCGATAGATGTCCATGGCGCGCTCGATTTCATCGCGCTCCCATACGCGGCCGCAGGGATTGTGCGGCGAGCAGAACACCACGGCATGAATGTGGTTTTGGGCGAGCTTGCACTCCATGTCCTCAAAGTCCATGCGCCACACGCCTTGGTCGTCGAGCTTAAGCGGGCTGTGGACAATGCGATAGCCCGCGGCTTCGATAGACTTGGTAAAGCCAATGTAGGTGGGGCTATGGACCAGTACCGCATCGCCCGGCTGGACATACGCGCGCAGCGTCGACACGACACCGCCCAGCACGCCGTTTTCGTAGCCGATATGCTCAGGCGCCAAGCCCTCAACGCCGTTGCGGCGGCTCTGCCATTCGATGATGCGGTCGAAATACTCGGGGCGCGGATTGAAATAGCCAAACATGGGGTGCTGAGCGCGCTGAATGATGTGCTCCTGGACCGTGGGCACCGTGGCAAAATTCATGTCGGCCACCCACATGGGAATGCGGTCGAAGCCCTCGTCGGGTGCGTTCGGAGCCATACCGGGGATCTCACCCCAGGAGTCAACGGCGATGGAGTCCATGCCGTGGCGGTCGATAAGCGAACTAAAGTCGTATTTCATGCTGAGCCCCCATGCAAAGTGGATTGTTTTGGTAGGCGTTATTGTCCACCAGCGTGGGCGATTTTGGCATGGGGTTTGGCGCTTAATTTGACGGGTGCGGGCGAATGGTTGGTTAGTCTCGCGCGTCGTTGACGGCGACTACGGTTAGCTGGGTTTTATCGACCGTAAAAGATATGTCGAGTCCGACGAAGGCCAGATGATAGGCGCGGTTTGGCTCGTGCTTGCTGCCCGCGCGGCGCGGATCTTGGCGAAGGACCTCGAACAGACCGGGAAGCTTTGCGGGCGGGACCATGTCTTGAAGCTGTCTCTTATACACATCTCCGAGCCCACGAGACATCTCAGGATC
>URFE01000058.1:0-12105 GCA_900546965.1 uncultured Collinsella sp. | reverse complement strand
GAGCGCAAAATGGATTCTAAAAAACACCTTGCCAAATAGGAGCGTCAGGACGCAAAGAGGCTCCGCAGCGCGAAGCGCGATGCGGAGCCTCCTTGCATGTCCGAGGACGTTCCGGAGAGAAACCCCGTCACGCCCCCGGATTCCCGGTGGGAGTTCTAGACCTTGTCGGCCTTAGTACATACCGCCGCCCTGCTGACCAGCGGTAGCAGCAGCGATAGCGTCCTCAAGCTGAGTGTTCTTGGGCACATCGGAGACGGTAGCCTCGGTGATGAGGATCAGGCTGGCGACAGAAGCAGCGTTCTGCAGGGTGACGCGGCTGACCTTGACGGGGTCGAGGACGCCCATCTCGATCATGTCGCCCCACTCGCCGTTGGCAGAGTTGAGACCCTGGCCGGCGGGCAGCTCGGCAACCTTGTCGACCACGACAGCGCCCTCAAAACCAGCGTTCTTGGCGATGGTAGCGACCGGAGCAGTCAGAGCCTTCTTGACGATGTCGACACCGATCTTCTCCTCGGGGTCGTCGAGCTCAACGGCATCGAGCGCAGGAGCAGCGTCCATGAAGGCGACGCCGCCGCCGGCGACGATGCCCTCCTCGACAGCAGCGCGGGTAGCCTGCAGGGCGTCCTCGACGCGATGCTTGATCTCCTTGAGCTCGGACTCGGTAGCAGCGCCGACCTTGATGACGGCAACGCCACCGGAGAGCTTGGCCAGGCGCTCCTGGAGCTTCTCACGGTCGAAGTCAGAGGTGGTGTTCTCCATCTCACCCTTGATCTGAGCGATACGAGCGTCGATGGCCTCCTTGGAGCCAGCACCGCCGACGACGACGGTGTTGTCCTTGGAGATGGTGACGGACTTAGCGGTACCGAGCATATCGGCGGTGATGTCAGCGACCTTCACACCCAGCTCGTCCAGGGCAGCCTGGCCACCGGTGAGGACGGCGATGTCCTCGAGGATGCGCTTGCGGCGATCGCCGTAGCCCGGAGCCTTGACGGCGCAGACGTTGAGGGCGCCACGGATCTTGTTGAGGACCAGGGTAGGCAGAGCCTCGCCGTCGATGTCCTCAGCGATGATGAGCAGGCCGCGGCCAGCGCGCTGGACAGCCTCGAGAACGGGCATAATGTCCTGAACGCTGGAGATCTTCTGGTCGGTGATGAGGATGTACGGATCCTTCATCACGGCCTCCATGCGGTCGTTATCCGTGACGAAGTAAGCGGAGACATAGCCCTTGTCGAACTGCATGCCCTCAACGGTGTCGATGGTGATGTCGAACGTCTGGGAATCCTCGACGGTGATGACGCCGTCCTTGCCCACGACCTCCATGGCCTCGGCGATCTTCTCGCCGACCTCGGGGTCACCGGCGGAGATGGTACCGACGGAAGCGATCTGCTCCTTGGTCTCGACCGGCTTGGCCTGCTTCTTCATCTCGGCGACGGCGGCGTTGACGGCCTTGTCGATGCCGCGACGGATGGCCAGCGGGTTGGCGCCAGCGGCGACGTTGCGCAGACCGTCGTTGACGATGGCCTGAGCGAGCAGGGTTGCGGTGGTGGTGCCGTCACCCACGGTGTCGTTGGTCTTGGTGGCAACCTCCTTCACCAGCTGAGCGCCCATGTTCTCGATGTTGTCCTCGAGCTCGATCTCCTTGGCGACAGAAACGCCGTCGTTGGTGATGGTCGGAGCACCGAACGTGCGCTGCAGCGCAACGTAGCGGCCCTTGGGGCCCATGGTGACGGTAACGGCGTCGGCCAGAGTGTTGACGCCCTTGGCAAGCTTAGCGCGGGCATCGGTGTTGAACGTAATGTTCTTTGCCATGGTAGGTAATCCTCCAAAAGAAATGTGACTCGCGTCGCCGCTTCCGAGTCCTATGCGGCGGGCGCGTTCAAAGACGAATCAGAGATTCTGACGAGACTAGGCCTCGACGACAGCGTAGATGTCGTCGGCGCGCATCAGCAGATACTTCTCGCCGTCGACCTTGACCTCGTTGCCACCGAACTTACCGTAGATGACAACGTCGCCAACCTTGACGTCCATGGGGATGCGCTCACCCTTGTCGTTGACCTTGCCGGCGCCCACGGCAACGATGGTGCCGCGCTGCGGCTTCTCCTGAGCGTTGCTGGCGATATACAGACCAGAAGCGGTCTTCTGCTCGGCCTCGTCGGGCTTGACCAGAACACGATCTGCAAGCGGCTTCAAAGACGACATGCTTGTCTCCTCCTTTTTGGGCCGCGTGGTTATGCCACGCGAATTAACCCTTTTTGTTTGCGTACGCGTTGAATGGTACCCACGAATGGCGGGTTATACAACACGGAGTCAAAAAATCTTATTTTTTGGCACTTAGATTTTCTGAATGCCGGGGGATAACTTAGCGGTGGCCCCCGTGTGGCTCCGGAGGGGCGGGGCATAAGGTTTCCTGCTCGGGCAGTCCTGCTCGCACGAAGGCCACATTAAGTGGCCTTCGGCTCGTGCGGAACTCGCAATAAACCTTATGCCCCGCCCCTCCGGAGCCACACGGGAGGCAGGTTAACTAATTCGGGCCCGACATTCAGAAAAGTCAGTGCAGCAAAATGGCGATGCAGATGTTGCGAACAAGAAAGGGGCACGTTGCTGAAACGTGCCCCCTATGAGTGGGGTATGAGGCTAGCGCTCGTAGATTACGTTACCTGCCAGGTAGGTGGCTTGGACTTTGGTGGCTTGGAGTTCTTGGGGGTCGATGGTGAGCGGGTTTTGGTCCAGGACTACCAGGTCGGCATACTTGCCGGGCTCCAAGCTGCCGAGGTTTTGCTCGTCGCCAGCTGCGTACGCGCTGCCAAGCGTGTAGTTGCGCAGGGCCGTTGCCGCATCGATGCGCTCGCTCGGTAACCAGCCGTCCTCGGGCCAGTGGCTTTTGGGGTCCTGGCGCGTAATAGCCGTGTAGAGCACGTTCATGCTGGTAACGGGCGTGATAGGGCTGTCGGTACCGAAGGCTTGGCGGATGCCGCGCTGCTTATAGGTCGCAAACGGCCACATGATGCGGCTGCGTTCCAGGCCCAGATCGCGCTCGGGGCCGCCCGGGTCGAGTGTAATGTGACAGGGCTGGCTCGAGGCAACGACGTTAAGCTTGCGTAGACGATCGATGTCCTCGGGCAAGAGGTTCTCCAGATGCTCGAGCGTGTTATGACCGTGCTGGGGCAGGCCGTACAGTTCGGCGGCCTCCTCAAAGATATCGAGCGCGGCATGGATGGCACCGTCGCCGATGACGTGAATACGCACAGTGTGGCCACGCTCCGCAGCCGCCAGAACCAGCTTACGCATGCGCTCGGCAGGAACTGTCAGACGGCCCTGGTCGCCCGGGAAGCGCGGATTGGTATAGGGCTCGGTGAGATACGCCGTGTGTTCGCTCGACACGCCATCGAAGAACTGCTTAAAGCCCGGTGCCGAGAGCAGCGCGTTGTTCGCGTAGCGGGCCTGCAGCTCTTCCAAGCGCGACTGGTCATCCAGCAGCGTGGGGAACAGATGGGCTCGGATGCCCAGCTTGCCGGCTGCCTGCAGTTTGTCGTAGACGTCGTCGCGGATAAAATCGCAGCCCGGCATGGGCATGAGCGACATATCGCAGATCGAGGTGATGCCCTGCTCGGCCATACGCCTCATTTGATCGGCGTAAGCGCTTGCGATGCGATCTTCGCCCAGCCACTCAAGGCAGCGCGGCAGCAGCTGCATGGCAGCCGCCTCGTGAGCGATACCCGTGAGCTCGCCGTTTGCGTCCTTGTCGTAGCTACCGCCCGCTGGTGGCTCGCTGTCGCGCGTGACGCCGAGTGCATCGAGTGCGCGGCTGTTGAGCCACAGCGTGTGCCCGTCGCCCGAATACATAACACAGGGACGATCGGGGAATGCCACATCGAGCGACGCCTTGGTAGGATGCTCGGGCGGGTCCCAACGGTAGTCGCGCCAGCCCTGCGTCACAACCCAAGCGTCGTCGGGCAGGTCCTGGGAAAACTCGAGCGCATGTTGCACCAGCGCCGCCTCGGACGTGCCCATATCCATGAGCATGTACGGCGAGGAACCGACCGAGGTATGGAAGAAGTGCAGATGAGCGTCATGGAAACCGGGGCAGACAAACTGCTCGCCGTAGTCGATAACCGACGTAGCGGCAGGAGCGGCGGCGATCACGTCATCGGGCGCACCGACTGCGACGATACGGTCGCCTGCGATGGCAATCGCCAGCTCGCGGGTGGTATCGATGCCGTCTTGCGCGGTAAAGACGTTCTTGGAGCGGATAATCCGATCGATATGTTGCATGGGCATCCCCATCTCTGGCAGGAAATTCAACACCCCCGAGTGTACTCCCCCGCCCTTGTAACAAAACCCCAAGCGGCAAACGGCAACTTTACCAGCCCTAGCGGCAGGTGGCATACTGGAGAGAGCCTGTACGATTTTGCGATCAACCCAGCAAGGAGCAAATCGACCATGACGAAGACCAAGGCACAGCAGATTATGGCGGCGACCGAGGCTCGCGCGGCTGACGACGTCACCGCAGCCATCAAAGATATCGCTACCGAGTTTGAACCATATATCATCAAGCAGCGCCGGCACTTCCATAAGCACCCGGAGCTGAGCCTTGCCGAGGAGCGCACGACCTCCGACATCGCCAACCAGCTCGACGCCATGAATATCCCCTACGAGCGTCCGCTCAAGACCGGCTTGGTGGCAACGCTTCGCGGTACCGCGCCGGATGCCTACCGCGAGGACGGCATGCCACGCCGCCGCATCCTGCTGCGCGCCGACATCGACGCCCTGCCCGTCACCGAGCAGACCGGCGAGGAGTTCGCCAGCGTCAACGAGGGCTGCATGCACGCCTGCGGCCACGACTGCCATATCGCCATGATGCTCGGAACGCTGCAAATCCTGCGCCATATGACCGACGACATCCACGGCGAAGTCCGCATCGTATTCCAGCCCAGCGAGGAAAACGGCCAGGGCGCTAAGCTCATGATCGGCACGGGTGTGCTCGACGGCGTCGATGGCGCCTACGCCGCGCACATCTGGAGTGAGGTCGACGCCGGCACCGTGAGCTGCGAGCCCGGTCCGCGCATGGCCAATACCGACTGGTTCCGCATCGACGTCCGCGGCACCTCGTGCCATGGCGCCATGCCCCAGCGAGGTCACGACGCCGTCATGGTTGCCGCCGAGATCGTCAACGCTCTGCAGACCATCGTTTCGCGCGAGATCAGCCCCTACGAGCCGGCTGTCATCACCGTCGGCGAGCTGCATGGCGGAACCGCGCGCAACGTTATCGCCGGCACGGCCTACCTCGCCGGCACAGTGCGCACCTACGGCGATTCGACCCACGAGGAAATGCCGGAGCTTATGCGCCGCATCGTGGAGCATACTGCGGCCGCCTTGGGCGCCGAGGCAGAGCTCACCGACTACACCATCGCCAACTACAAGGTCGAAAACGACGCGGGCTCGAGCGAGCGCTGCCGTCAGGCTGTCATCAAATGTCTTGGCCCCACCGGCCAGGGTCATTACCGCGGTACGCTTTCGGGCGAGGATTTTTCGGAGTACCTGCGTCGCGTACCGGGCGTGCTCGCCTTTGTAGGTACGCGCAACCCCAAGATTGGCGCCACATACGCCCAACATTCCTGCTTCTACAAGATCGACGAGACCGTGCTGGCAAAGGGCTCCATGGTGGCCGCCCAGTATGCCATCGACTTTTTGGCCGAGCCCACGCAAGAGGAGCTCGACGGCCCCGCGATTACCGCGGTCGCCGAAACCAACCCCGATCTGGCCGCCAAGTTGCGCTCTGCCAAGGCGACGACCGCCGAGGCTCGCGACGCCATCCATGATGCCCGAACGGCTCGCCATGCCGCGATCAGGGGCATCCACGACGCACGCGCTGCTGCACGCCGCGAGGAGAAGCACGACGAGTAGTCGTCACACCCATCCATAACAGCCTGGCTAAAGCAGAGCGGGGGCGGACGTTTCGACACGTCCGCCCCCGCTCATTTATCAAGCGCTATTTCTACCATTTCTACCCCGTCCCCAAATGGCAGACGGCATGGCTACTCGTCCTGAGGTTCCTCGTCGGAGCTTGGCTCGGACGCCGACTCAGGTGCAGGTGCCGGCTCAGGTGCAGGTGCCGGCTCAGGCTCAGGCGCAGGCTCAGGCGCAGGCTCGGGCTCAGATGCCGTCTCAGACTCGGGCGCCGGCTCAGACTCGGTCGCGGGAGCGGGTGCAGGCGCCGGCGAAGCATCCGGAGCGCTGTAACCCGAAGGAGCGGACTTCTTCTCGAAGGGCAACACAAAAGTCAGGACGTCGTCCTTATCCTCATCGGCCCACTCGCTTGCATAGCGTGCGGCCCAATAGCCAACGGCACGGTGCTTGAGCATCTTGCCAAAGACCGTAAGAAATACGGTGACGAAAGCGACCAGCACCAAGAACAGCGCGAGCGTGACGCCACCGCCGGTAACAATTGCCTCAATACCCGTAGGACGATAGTAGTAGCTATACATACCGACAGAGGCAATGGCGCCAAAGACGACCGTCAAGATCCATGTGACAACGTTGGCGACCAGGCCCGTCAAAAACTCGGGAAGGAACGAAGCACAGAACAGCTTGGTCTTGTTGTGCTTAAACGCCGCCCAGACCTTATCGAGCGAAAACGCGCTCTCGACACGCCCGGTCACCGCAAAGTGCATCACGGCAATGTCGGCGAACATCTTAAAGAAGACACCCAGAATCGCCGAGGCAATTAGCGCCAGGACAAGCAGGCCGAGCGAACCGAACAGCGCAGCCTCGAGCGCATAAGAGCCGTAATAAGAATACGAGCCCGCGGCGCCAATTACCACGCCCTCCACCAGCGAAAGCACTACACCGATAACGGGAATCGCAGCGATAACCTCGAGCACGACCGAAATAACGCTCGAAAAGACTCCAAGGCCAAACGATGTGGAACGCATGAGTGGACGGTCCATGCCGTCATCGACCTTGAGAGAAAGATCACGGCCCCACTCGATACCAAAGCCGGAACCACACACACTCGCAATGCAAGCTGCCAAAAAGCCGATGGCAGCCGCAATGCCGCCAATAACGGGAATAAACAACACGAGCACCGACACAACGCAAATCAGCGCCGGCAAAAACGCGATTTGGCATACACGCTGAAGCACGCCCGGAGTCTTAGTCATATCTTGGAACGCCTGAGCCACACAGCCCTTTGGCGCATTCGCCACGGGCGGTTGCGGAACAAACTGCTGGGGCTGAGGCTGTCCCTGGGGAGCGGGGCCAGCGGCACCAGCATTAGGAGTACCGCACACACCGCAGAACTTGTCGTTATCGCCCATAGGAGCGCCACACTGCGAACAGAACATCGAAATCATCCCTTCGTATCTAGAGCGAATCACCTGGATCGCAAACGATGTCTTTGGCATCATTATCACCCAATGTGAGGACAAATACTCTTAGATGACGTATTTGCAACGCGCAAGGCGCTTTTCGATTGTTTGATGAGTGTGTCCGCGCTAGTTCGTGCCGCGGAAACCCTTGCCGACGATCTCGGAGCTGTCGACAATCGTGATAAAGGCACCCGGATCGACTTCGCGCGCATAGCGGCGCAGCTGCACGGCCTCGCGACGGCTCAGCACGCTCATGATCACCGTCACGCACTTGCCCGAGAAGGCACCGTAGCCGCGACTGATGGTCGCTGTGCGGTTGAGATGCTTGACGATAAACTCCTCGACTTTGCGCGGCTCGGAGCAAATGACCGTGCAGACTTTGCGCAGGTGAATGCTCTCAATGGCTTTGTCGACCACAAGCGTCTTGGCAAACAGGCCGAGCACGCAGTACAGACCGACACGCGGGCCATACAAAAAGGCCGCGATGGCCACGATGCCGATATCGACCAACAGCAGTGCGCGACCAATCTCGAGCGTGGTGCGGCGTTTGAGGATCATAGCGAGAATGTCCGTGCCACCCGTCGAGGCGCCGATGTCAAAGACAATAGCGCTGCCGAGCGCCGGCAAGATGACGGCAAAGCACAGGTCGAGCCACATATCACCCGTCAGAGAGACATCGGTCGGAATAAAGAGCTCAAACAGCGAAACATAGGCGGACAACGCAAACGAGGCGAAGACGCTCCAAAGAATCGCCTTGCGCTCCAAAAAGATAAAGCCCAAGACGACGAGAACCGCGTTGATAATCCACATAAAAACGCCGACGGGCAGGGTCGGGAACAGCGTGGACAGAATGACCGACACGCCCGAGGTGCCGCCAAAAGCAAAGTGATTAGGGGTTTTAAACGCAACGATGGCGAAGGCCGTAAGAATCAGGCCCAGATTGAGCTCGGCAAAAAAGCGCGGGAAGCCCGGCTCCTGGCTGCGCTTTTGGCCGGCACGCTCGCCGCGCTCGATATCGGTGCGATCAACCACGCGCTCCATCGGCACCACGGGAGGACGATGCACCTCCTCGGCAGCACGCGATGCCGCCTCTGCCGCGGCGGCCTCAATCGCCCATGCCTTGCTTTCTGTTTCGTGCTCGTCAGCCATTACGGCAACCCCTCGTTAACAATTTGGAAACAATGCGCCCATTAGGGTAACGCGGAACGCGACGATTGCAACCCCTAGTTAGACGAGCGGTATGCCCACATCGGAGGGCATACAAATAACGGCCGGCCACGCTTTTGCTTGCGCGGTCGGCCGTTTAACGTTTTCGCAGATAAAGCCTGCCAAAACAAACCTGTCCCTTTTTGGAAGGTTACTCGTGCTGGCTGGTGCGGTGCTCGTACTCCTCGGGGGTGATGACGTCCTCGATGCGCAGGTTGACGCCCGCCACCTCAAGGCCGGTCATCGCGGCAAGGCGCTCGGTGACACGTGCCTTGACATCGTCGAAGATCGCGGGCGCATAGGCGCCGTACTCGATAATGACGGAGATGTTGACGACCACGCGATTGTCATCGGTGACCTCAACCGTCACGCCCTTGGTCAGATTCTCGGCACCAAACTGCTCCTGCACAAAGTGCATAAGGTTACCCTTCATGCCCAGGACGTGCGGCACCTCGCGGGTGGCCATGGCAACGATCTTCTCGATCACGCCGTTGGAATAGGTCAGCGAGTCCTCGGACTCGTCTGTTTCCTCATCATCCTCGTCCGCGTCATCGGCGGACTCGGCCTCGACGAGCGCCTCATCCTCGAGCGTCACATCCTCGGCTTCGGCGACGGCCGCCTCGTTCTCCTCGAGCTCGGTATCGGCCACATCGACCTTCGTATTAAAAGCCATGGTTCCTCCTTATGCCTGCCGCGGATGCGACAGTCGAATACATATTAGCGGCCGCTAAACAGACGGCCGAAGAAGTTGACGATCCCGTTTTCGCCGTCGCGAATTTGGCCGATCACGGCGCCGATCAGCACGAAGAATGCAATGACGAGCGTGTCCCACAGGCCCAACGTGAGCACCAACACGGCGAGGATAAAGCCAGCGACGGCGCCAAGCGTGGTGTTGGGATGACGCACGGCATAGCTCCAGATGGCAGCGCCCGTACCCTTGATGAGACCCATAGCCTCGTCAAAATCCGCGGCCGCCGCGTCTTGTAACTCAGTTGCCTCTGCTTTGGAATCAACAGGTTCGCTCGCCGGCGTGGCGCTCTGGTCAATCGTCAGGCGCGGCGTACGAGCGGTCTTGTCTTGATTGGTATCACTCACCGGAAACCTCCACGGTCTGGACGGTAGTCTTGGACGGCAAAAAACGGACGCGCGTGGTCGTACCCGGCGTGCCGAGCATGGTGTCGCAAGCTTCCTCGATGCGCTGCTGCATCGCGGTAGCCAGAGATGCCACGTCCTTATCGTCAAGCGCGATAGCCTCGACCTTAAAACGGACGTGCGAATCGTCGGAACCTTGGACGCGGGCCTCGACATGCTCGATCATCACGCGGTCGTCGCGCTCTGCCGCAGTGCGAGCACACGAAGAAAGCGCCGCAAGGGTGACCTCGATATTGCGCTCCCCCGCCGGATGCACACAGGACGGCCCGCGACGAGCAAACATCAGGCGGAAGAAGCTTACCAGCACGCCAATCGCCACAACTCCGCCGCATGCCGTCACAACAATGCGCGGCATGGGGTCGCGCATCAGCAGCATAAAGCGATACGTATACGGCCCCCAAAACTGGCAGACAAGCGTACCCAGCGCCACGATGGTGGCGGCAAGATACACGATCGCTAGGGCTCGTTTGAGTACGCGCACGCGGCGCTCCCTTCAAATCTCGGCTCTCGAAATGCAAAACGGTTCGCATCATTATAAAAGAGCCGGGTCCGGTGCTCTACGCACGCGGATCCGGCTCATCTATTCCACGAGGCTTGCATGCTCGCTTCATTATGCCCAGATATGCACGGCTTAACCCGTGCGGGCGCTACTCCTCCTCGAGGGCAGCGATGACCTCGTCGGTCATGTCCATGGTGCTGTAAACATCCTGGACGTCGTCGAGCTCCTCAAGACGGTCGATGAGGCGCTGAACCTTCTTGGCATCGGCGCCGGAGACCTCGGTCGGGGTGGTCGGGACCATGGTGGTCTCGGAGCCCTTGACCTGGACGCCCTGCTCCTCGAGCGCCTTGGAGACAGCCATGACCTCGTTGGCAGTAGTCCAGACGATCCACTCCTCGCCGGCGTCCTCGTAGTCCTCGCCGCCGGCCTCGGCGATGGCCATCATGAACTCATCCTCGTCACCGGCAGCACCGTTGGCGATCATGGTCTCCTTCTTGGCGTTCTCGTCCAGGATCTCCTTGGCGACGACGATCTGGCCCTTGCGCTCAAACTGGAAGGCGACGGAGCCGGAGGTGCCCAGGTTGCCACCAGCGTGGGAGAAGGCGGAACGGACATCAGCGGCGGTACGGTTGCGGTTGTCGGTCAGGCAGTCAACGTAGACGGCGACACCGGCGGGACCGTAGCCCTCGTACACGATGTTCTCGTAGACGGCGGCGTCAGCACCCGAACCAAAAGCCTTGTCGATAGCGGACTTGATCTTGTCCTTAGGCATGGACTGAGCCTTGGCCTTGGCAACGGCAGCGGCGAGGCTGGCGTTGTTCTCGGGCAGCGGGTCACCGCCGAGACGGGCAGCAACGGTGATGTTGCGGCTGAGCTTGGAGAAGAGGGCGGAACGCTTGGCGTCCTGCGCGCCCTTACGATGCTTGGTTGTGGCCCACTTAGAGTGTCCGGACATACGTGTCTCCTATCGGTTTCGACCTAAAGCCCAGCGCAGATGCTCGGGCAATATAAACAAACGTCGTTATGATATACCTACTGGCCTGCGAGATAAACCCCAAAATGAAGGCGTCGTGATGATGCCACCCTTTGGTGCAAAGCAACCTGACCCCAATGCACCAAGTTAGGACCAGAGGAGGTCGCTGCGGGTGATCGTGGCACCGATGGCAAAAGGCATGCAGGCGATGACCGGATACAGGTAGCGCATGTAGGTCGAACCGTTGCAGGGGCCGATCAGGCACACGGCGAGCACACCCAGTAGCGGTATCCAGATGGCCAGCGCGCGCCACGAATGGCGGCGCAACAGGTAGACCACCACGACGATCATGATCCACACGTAGGTGGCCGAGCTCATGGTGAGCGAGATAAACGGGACGCGCTGCACCGCCACGCGATACAGGTTAATCAGGTGGTCGCACCAGCGCACGACCTTGCTATCGACCGGATGGAAGTCAAAGTACTTGAGGTTATCGGGTTTCGCCATGATCTCGGCACTGCGCGCCGTGCTGTAGACCCATGCGTCGCTAGCGCTCGGATAAAAATACCCATAGTAGTTATTGATGAGCGCCGAGATATAGCACCCGGGGTCCTTTTTGAACATCTGCGCCCACACCTCAAAATAGGCCTTGATGTCCTCCTGCGAGGCGTACTCGTTAAAGCAATTTTTGACGGCGTCCGACTTATCCGGGTTGTAACGGCGGCCCAGATTCTCGTACTTGAGCACACGGTCGATCACGGCGCGCTCTTCGTCGGTCACCAAGCCGTCGCAAGGAGCCTCCACGACGGTGCCGTCCTCCTTAACCGTGGGATTGACGCCCGAGTTGAGGCCATCGTGCTTTTGGACGAAACGAGCCGTCTGCTGGAACGGAATCGAGAGGATTTCGC
>URFE01000057.1:0-12111 GCA_900546965.1 uncultured Collinsella sp. | reverse complement strand
GACGCTGCAAACGCCCCTAAGCGGCAATCTGACGTTCAATCGTCGGGCATGACCAAAAGGTCAATGCCCTCCTCTTTCACGTCACCTTGCTCGCTTAGGGGCGTTTTCGCTGTCGTTGCCAAGACACCGGCGTTGCCTTGGTCGCAAGTAGTCATTGGGGACGCTCTTTAATGACTAGTCGTTTAAGAACGCCCCTTAAGAATGACCCCAATGACTACACTCAAAAACGGCGCCCGCCGGCGATGTTGCCGGCGGGCGCCGCTGTCGCGTAGGCGCTATTCGTTGAGTGCGTGCGTTCGGGCTCGCTGCTACAGCGAGTCGATAAAGCGCTGCTGGGCGGCGCGTCCTGCCTCGTCCCACTTAAAGACTCCGGCGTTGTCGAGCACGTGGCCAAACACCACGCCCACCTCCTCGTGCAGGATGTCGATGGCGTTGTCCGCCGTAAGCTCGTCGGCGCGGCGGGCAAAGACATCCTCGGCCCATGCGGCGTGGCTGCGACAAAGGTCGTCGCCCTCGAGCGCGCCGGCAAGGTCGTAGCTGGCATCGGCCTTGGCTGCCAGCAGGTGCTCGCGGACAGCGCCAAGCTCGGGAACCAGGCGCGGCGGAAGAATAGCCAGGCCCATGACCTCGATCAGGCCGATGTTCTCCTTTTTAATATGGTGATACTCGGCATGCGGGTGGAACACACCCAGCGGATGCTCGTCGGTCGTGATGTTGCAGCGAAGCGCAAGATAGGCCTCGTAGATCTCGCCGCCGGCGTTGCCGCGGGAGTCGACGCGGCGGATGACGGGCGTCACGGTATTGTGCGCTACGCCGTCGGCTGTGCGCGCGATGACGCCCACCGACTCATCGGTCCACTCGCGCCAAGCGAGGATGATCTTCTCGGCGGCGTCGAGCAGCTGGGCGCGGTCGTGCGAGCGCAGTCGCAGCACCGAAAGCGGCCACTGCAACACGGTACCGCTGACTTGGTCAAAGCCGGGCACGCTAAACTGCGAGACCTCGGTGGCATGCATCATGGGGAACTCGTGCGCGCCGCCCTGGAAGTGGTCGTGCGACAGAATCGAGCCGCCCACGATGGGCAGGTCGGCGTTGGAGCCAATAAAGTAGTGCGGGAACAGGTCGACAAAGTCGAGCAGGCAGGTCAGCCCCTTGCGGTCGACGTGCATCGGGCGATGCTCGGAGCTCATGGCAATGCAGTGCTCGTTAAAATACGCATACGGGCTGTATTGGAAGCCCCAGCGCTCGCCGTCGAGCTCAATGGGGATAACGCGCAGATTCTGGCGGGCGGGGTGAGCGCCGCCGTCGGCTGCGGCGGAGCGTCCGGGGTAGCCCTCGTTCTCGATGCAGAGCTGGCAGGCGGGATACTTCTCGCCCAAGTTCTTGGCTGCACCTGCCGCGGCGATATCGCGCGGGTCCTTCTCGGGTTTGGACAGGTTGATGGTGATTTCAAGATCGCCCCAGTTGGTGGGGGTGCTCCATTTGATGTTGCGCGCGATGGCGGCACGGCGCACGTAGCCGGCGTCGCAGCACAGGCCGTAGAACCAGTCGGTCGCGGCGCGGGGTTCGTTGACGCCCATACGGCCGGTAAACTCGTCAATCACGGCAGACGGACGCGGCATGAGCGCACCCATGATGCGCATGGCGATACGGTCGCGGCCCGACGCCGTGTCCTCGGCGGCGCCGTTGGCAACGGCGGCCTCGGCAAGCGCGGCGAGCGTGCCTTCAAGGTCAAAGTCGGGCAGGGTATCGGGGTGCAAGAGCGAGAGTTTCTCAACCTGGAGCGCCCAGGCCATGTCGAGCGCGGGGCCCGTGGCGCCGATGCACTCCAGAATGGTGTTGTAGGCCCAGATGCGGTCGTCCTGTCCGATCATCGATCGGTGGATAGCGTACTCGATCAGGTTCTGCGCAGCCTCGCGCACGTCAGTCATTACAGCCATGCCGCGTAAGCCCCCTTGTCAGAAATTGCGTAGTGGCGGGCAGAGCCCTCGCCCAGCCAGCCGTTCATCTTGGCGATGAAGGTGTCGACCAGGTCGAGCGGCACGAAGGCCTGGATGGTGCCACCAAAGCCGCCACCGTGGATACGGACGGCGCCTCGGCCGTCGAGGACATGCTCGGCCAGTGCCAAGGCGTACATGGAAGGCTGCTCGGAGCCCAGCTTGGCAACGACATTCTGCAGGTACATGGCAGAGCTGGCGCCGGACTCGCGCGTCAGGACCAGGAACTGGTCGATGTCGCCGGCGTTGAGCGCTGCCCAGCGCTTGTCGACCAGGCCGTTTTCGTACCAGTAGTGAACGGCGCGCAGGCAGGCACGGTCGCCCAGCTTGGCGCGCAGCTCGGGGAGTTTGGCGTCAAAGTCCGCCACGTTTACCTCGCACAGGCGCGCCTTGCCAAACTCGGCGGCGACGTCCTGCATCTCGCGCGGAACGGCGGCGTAGTCGTCGGTAGCTGCCACATGGTCGGCACCGACCTTAACGAGCACGAGCGCATAGCCGTGATCCTCAAAGTTGAGCTCGAGCTTCTGGGTTTTAGGCTGAGCCTGATCCTCAAAGTCCATGTAGGCGAGGCCGCCCAAGCAAACGGCGGCCTGGTCCATCAGACCGCAGGGCTTGCCGTAGTAGTTGTTCTCGGTGCGCTGGCTCATCTGGGCGAGCGTGACGGGCTCAATGGCGGGCGCGCCCCAGAGCGTCTCCATGGCACGACCGTACGCGGCTTCGACGGCGGCAGAGCTGGAAAGGCCGCCGCCCGAGGGGACGGAGCAGGTAAAGGCAAAGTCGAAGCCTTTGGGCTCAACGCCAAGGGCTGCGACCTCGTGGGCCATACCGCGCACGAGGCTTGCGGACGTGCCCTTCTCGGACTCCTGAACGTCTAGCGTGTCGAGCGCGATTTCAAACGTGGGATAGCCCTCGTCGGCTACGCGAACCTTGTTGGAATCGGTTGCCACGGCGATGCCGTCGACGGCGACATCGAGCGAGCCGGCGATAACGTGGCCACCCTCGTGGTCGGTGTGGTTGCCGCTGATCTCGGAACGGCCGGGCGCGTGCACGTAGAGCACCTGGCGGTCGCCGATGGGGCCAAACTCCTCCTCGAACAGCTTGGTGAGCGTGGCGAATGTCTTTTCGTCGGGGGTGGTCATGGGAGTCCTTTCCTTGGCGCGCACGGGTGGGTTTTGCGTCGTTATGAGTACGTTAACAACTTGAAGCGGCATGAACCAAGTGTTCACAATACCGCACGTTACGGGCTATGTTAACGTACTCATAACACATCGCTTGTCACTTTTTGAGAATCTGGTAATCGGTAGAAATTCAGCCGTGAACGGTACTACCGTATGGACTTATAAAGCAGAAGAGATGCAGATAGAAAAAGTAGAGTACGTTAACATGCGTCCGACGATAGCGGGCCTCGGCGCGGGATGTATTTCTGCCCGGGCCGGCATTCACGCTATTCAGATCTCGCAAGGGTGAAGGTGATCCTGTGGCAAGGCGCCCGTCCAACGATACAGGTACGCGTCCGGTCTCCATGGCCGACGTCGCCCGCGCTGCTGGCGTTTCGCAGCAGACGGTTTCGCGCGTCGCCAACGGCTTGCCTAACGTTAACGAGCAGACGCGCCAGCGCGTACAGGCCGCTATGCAAAAGCTCGGCTTTCGTCCGAGTTATGCCGGTCGCTCGCTGCGCGACGGCCGTTATCATTCGGTCGGCCTGTGCGTCAACGATGTCACCAAGTTCGGCAACCTCTCAATGATCGACGGCATCGCCAGCGCTGCTCGCGAGCATAATTGCGCCATCACGCTGGTCGAGATGTCCAAGACCGAGGAGTTTTCGCTTGCCGAGGCCACGCGTCGTATGGCCGCATTGCCGGTGGACGGCATCATCATCGGCATGAGTCGCATGGCGCCCGATTTTGAGACGTTTGATCCACTGCCGGGCATTGGCACGGTCATCGTTACCATGTACGCGCACCCGCGGGTGACCACGGTCGATTCCGACCATTACGGCTGCTCGCTATTGCTTATGGATCACCTGTTTGAGCTAGGGCACGAGCAGATTCGCTATATTGGCGGCCCGTCATTCTCGGTCGACGAGCAATTTCGTCGCGCCGGTTGGCAGGATGCACTCGAGCGTAAACACATCGAGCCGGCAGAGCCGCTCGAGGGCGACTGGTCTGCCAACAGCGGCTACGAGGCCGGCAGGTACCTGGCCGAGCACGATCGCACCATGACGGCGATTTACGCGGCAAACGACCAGATGGCAAATGGCGCGATTGCAGCGCTGCGCGATAGCGGCCTGCGTGTGCCCGAGGACGTGAGCGTGGTGGGCGTCGATGATTCGCTCGATGATTTTGTGGCACACAACGAGCTCACGACCGTGCGATTCGATCTACATCAGCGCGGACGCGAGGTGTTTGAGCATGCGGTTCCCGAGGCGGGTACGGCGGGCAAAACCGTTGCCATCCGTATTCCCGGCCAGCTCATTATTCGACATAGCACGGCGATACTGCGCGCATAGTTTGTCCAGGTCAACGGCGGTATATTCCGCCTCAATTACAATCGGTAAGGATGCTGACGGATAGCCGTGGCTATGAAGGCGAGTGTTATGATAGACGGGTTCTTTTGTCTATCTAGGAGGCTTTGCCTGATGGAGATCACCAAGGATATCCGCTACATCGGTGTCGACGATCACGACATTGACCTGTTCGAGGGCCAGTACGATGTGTCCGAGAACGGCATGGCATACAACAGCTACGTTATCTTGGGCGAAAAGATCGCTGTCGCCGATTCAGTCGACGGCGGTTTTGTTGACGAGTGGCTCGGCAACCTCGAGGCCGTGCTCGATGGCCGCACGCCCGACTACCTGATCGTCCATCACATGGAGCCCGATCACTCCGCCGGCATCGCCGCCTTTATGGAGCGCTATCCCCAGGCGCAGATTGTTGCCAGCATGGGCGCCTTCCGTATGATGGTCAACTACTTTGGCACCGACTTCCCCGAGCGCAAGATGGTCGTCAAAGATGGCGACGTGCTCGACCTGGGCGGCCACAGCCTAACCTTTGTCGGTGCCCCCAATGTTCACTGGCCCGAGGTGCTCTTCTCCTACGAGTCCACCGACAAGGTGCTCTTTAGTGCCGACGGTTTTGGCAAGTTTGGCGCCAACGACATCGAGGATCCCGAGGGCTGGGCTTGCGAAGCGCGCCGTTACTACTTTGGCATCGTCGGTAAGTTCGGCAAGTTCGTACAGGCCGTCCTCAAGAAGGCCGCCGACCTGGACATCCAGATCATCTGCCCGCTCCACGGTCCTGTTCTTACCGAGAATCTGGGCTATTACCTCGACACCTACAACACCTGGTCGAGCTATCAGCCCGAGGACGAGGGCATCACGATTGCCTATGCGAGCGTCTACGGGCATCTGAAGGCTGCCGTCGAGGAGCTCGCATCTGCGCTTGAGGCTCGCGGCCAGAAGGTTTCCGTCTTTGACCTGGCTCGCGACGACATGGCCGAGGCCGTTGAGGATGCGTTCCGCTACGACCGCCTGGTGCTCGCTTCCATCACCTATCAGGGCGAGATCTTCCCGTTCATGAGTACCTTTATCCATACGCTCGCCGAGCATGCCTACCAGAACCGCACCGTGGCGCTCGTCGAGGCCGGCTCTTGGGCGCCCGCTGCTGCCAAGGTTATGACCAAGGAGCTCGAGGGCATGAAGGGCATCACCCTGGCGCAGAACAAGGTGACCGTGCTGGGCTCGCTCAACGACGCCTCGCGCGCTCAGATCGAGGCCCTCGCCGACGAGCTGTCCAAGTAGCGACACGTTCACTTTTGACGCTCAACCATCACAACCACCACAAAGGGGACAGGCACCTTTGTGGTGGTTTTTATTTAGTTGACAGCGATGATGAGGGCTGGACGTTCGCCGTCGGCGGTCTTGGCGATTGAGGTGGCGACGGCGCTTTCGGGGTCTCGGTCCATCACGATGGCGTCGACATCGGTCAGCTTGGCAAAGCGGTACATGCCGCGTCCGTTAACCTTGCTGGCGTCCATGAGGGCGACGCTTTGATGGGCCGCGGCAATCATAGCCGTTTTGGTCTCGGCCATCTGCGGAAAGTCGGTCGTAAAGCCGCAGCTGGAGACAAAGGCGCCGGGGCACATGACGGCCAGATCGGCATGGACCATTTGGAGCGCCTGCATGGTGAGCGGTCCGTACAGATAACGATGGCCTTTGCGCAGCGCCCCGCCCAGCATGACGACATCGACCGAGGGCATGCTCTCGTCGATATAATCGGCGATGGTAATGTCGGCCGTGATAACGGTGATGCCGTTGCGCTGATCGAGGAGCCGGACGAACTCGAGCGCCGTGGTGCCCGAGTCGACGAGCAGCGTGTCGCCGTCATTGACGAGCTCGATGGCGCTTTGCGCGATGGCCTGCTTGGCGGCGACGTTGACATTGATGCGGCGATCCTGCGTGGAGACGGTCAGGCGTTTGTGGAGCGATACGGCGCCGCCATGCGTGCGGCGCAGCTTGCCAGACTCGGCGAGTGCGTCCAGGTCGGCGCGAGCGGTGACAGAGGACACGCCAAAGGTTTGGGCAATTTCTGCTACCTGCACCGAGGCGTTGTGCTCGAGCATTTCCATGATGGCGGCGCGGCGTTCGTCGGCAAAAGCACGGTTGGTAGCTTGGGTCATGTCTGCTCCATTCTCGGCTAAATTTGCAGGAATTGTGTTGACTCTATTTTCGTTCATTTTCTTTTTTAGTAAGAAAACACCTTTCGATTACTTATCTTTTCTATAAAAGAAAGACGCTGAACGCCCAAAATTCAATATCGAACATGTCAGCTCGGCTCAAATTCCTTCCGTTTACTTTTCAAAAGCGACGGTATTGACCTGCATGGGCTCAATATCTCGCACGTGCAAAGCCGCTGAATTTCATACAATGAGCGCAGTAAAACGCAAGGTAAAACGCCTTGTGAACAACTACGCCCGATGTCCAGATGCGGGCGAGGGAGAGGAGCAAACGCTCATGGCACTTGTTACCACCGAAAAGATGCTCAAGGACGCTCAGGCCGGCCACTACGCCGTCGGCGCGTTCAACGTTGAGAACCTCGAGTTTGTTATGGCCGTTCTGGCTGCTGCCGAGGAGACCAAGTCCCCCGTCATCATGCAGACCACCCCGGGCACCATCAAGACCGCTGGTCTGGACTACTTCTACGGCATGGTCAAGGCTGCCGCCGAGCGCGCTTCCGTGCCCGTCGCTCTGCACCTCGATCACGGCGATGGCTATGACCGCTGCATGCAGGCTTTCCGCACGGGCTACACCTCTGTCATGATCGACGGCTCGCACGAGTCCTTCGAGGACAACATCGCTCTGACCAAGTCCGTCGCCGACGCTGGCCGCGCCATGGGCGTGCCCGTCGAGGCTGAGCTCGGTAAGGTTGGCGGCAAGGAGGACGACGGTCCCGCGGTTGAGGGCGAGAGCCCCTACACCGATCCTGCCGAGGCCAAGGAGTTCGTCGAGCGCACCGGCTGCACCTCGCTGGCCATTGGCGTTGGCACCAGCCACGGCGTGTACACGAGCGATCCGCACATCGAGCAGTCTGTGGTCAAGGCCATCCGCGACGCCGTCGACGTGCCGCTGGTCCTGCACGGCACCTCCGGTGTGCCCGATGAGCAGGTTGCCGAGGCTGTGAAGAACGGCATCTGCAAGGTTAACTACGCCACCGAGCTGCGTCAGGCCTATACCAAGGGCTTCATGGCCTACATGGCCGAGAACCCTGCCTGCTTCGATCCCAAGAAGCCGGCCAAGGAGGGCATGCGCGAGATCACCGAGCTGGTTAAGATCCGCATGACCAACCTCAACTCTGTGGGCAAAGCAGAGTAACAGCAAGGGTACTCTGATCCCACCGGACGGCTTGGGCGGGTCCCCGTACTTAGTTTCCAAAACGTCCTCGCGCATGAAGGCCCCCGTTGCCTCGCTTCTACGAAGCGTTGGCAACGGGGGCCTTCGCGCTGCGGAATGATTTTGGAAACTAAGTACGGGGACCCGCCCAAGCCGTCCTGCTCGATCGCCCTTGTGGCGTTGGGGCGGAAATGGGTGGGGCGTCAGGGCTTCTTTGTTGATGAGGGGTTAGTATGCCCGGGCTTGGTTGGGGAATGACTTGTTTAGGGATGCTTGGAGCTTTTCGAACGATGCTCGCAAGTTAAGATTCTGATCGGTTGAGCGTTTGGGTTTTGGGGTTGGGGAGTCGAGGAGGCCGTTTCTCTGTGTCGGGGGGAAGGAGAAAAGGTCTGCATGTTTTAGGGATGGCTGCTGTGCTGCGTCATTGGAAGAATGCATGCTTATGCGGCCTCCTCGATGTCCACCAAAAGGTTGCGCACGGGGTGTGCTGCTAGGTCCCGTGCGTTGGCAGTATTATGCCGCGGCTGCTGCAAAGAAGTGCTAAAGAAAGGCTTAATGAGGTTTGACGTTGCGATGAAACCGCAGGTAAAAGCTATCGAGTAACACTCTTGAAAGGTTTTGGGCTTAAGGGCTTTCTAAGGTTTGTGGCACGGATGTGGCTTGCCTGTGTGGGGCGTGTGGACGGCTCGTTCCTAGCGCTGCGGTGCGGCGGCGCGTACTTGTTCGATGACCTTTTCCATCGTGGCGTCGATGTGGTCTTTTTTGAGCTCGCATTCCCAGATGGTTATGGGCGTCCAGCCCATTTGAGTGAGTGCTGCCACGGCAGCGTGGTCGCGCTCGACGTTGCGACGGAACTTTGCCTCCCAAAACTCAACGTTGCGCTTGGGCTGGCTCGGGTTGCACTTGGGGCAGCGATGCCAAAAGCAGCCGTTGACGAAGATGGCGATCTTGCGGCCGGGGAAGGCGATGTCGGGCTTGCCGGGCACCTTCCATTCCAAACGATAGCCCGTAAGGCCCGCTGCGCGCAGGCGCTGTCGTACGAGCAGCTCGGGCTTGGTGTTGGCGCGCTTGTTGCCCTTCATGGACTTTTTTATAGCGGCGCGACGGCGGACCAGTTCGCGCTCGTCAGCGGAAAGGTCCGAGGTATCGATGCCGTCGAGTAGGCCGGGCTTGGGACGCTTCTTGTTGCGGCGCTTGGATGCGCGCTTGGGTTTGGTGGCGGGCTCGTTGGTCGTGGTGGCCTCGGCGTCGTTGGCAGTGCCGTTGGCCTCAAGCCGATCTTCCTTCAGCTCAATCAGGGCATCGATAAGCCCTTTGTCGGCGGGCATCCACTCAACCGTGGCAAGCGAGGTGCGCGGAATCCAGCGGATATCGAGCTGGCGGTCGTGCTTCTGAGGCTCATCGGATTCATCGGCGAGCGAGCAGTAGTAACACTCCATTGAGAGATGGAAATCGGGGTAGTCGTACTCAACGGTATAGAAATCACGCAGGTTGGTGACTTTGACCTGCAGCTCTTCCATGAGTTCGCGTCGCACGGCGTCTTCGGGTGTCTCGCCGCGCATGAGCTTGCCACCGGGGAACTCCCAAAGTCCCTGCATGTTGCCATAGCCGCGCTGCACGGCAAGTAACTCATCGGATCCTTCCTTGCGAATGATCCCAGCGGCAACATGAACAGTCTTCAACAGGAGTCCTCTCTCAACATCAACACGCGGCAGGGTAGCTACCCGTACCTTACACAACGGTAAGGCAAGCGTAAGCCATATCGATGGTAGCCGACTCGTCTTCTTGCGACTATAGATGCCGTAGACTAATCGCAAGAAAGGACTCGGTATGCAACCCACGCACATGGCGACCCCGGTACTGGAGGTCGCGCATCTCGAAAAGGTATATGGAGCGCTGGGCAACGTGACCCGCGCGCTCAACGACGTCAGCTTTACGGTCAACCGCGGCGAATTCGTTGGCATCATGGGCGCTTCGGGCTCGGGCAAGTCGACGTTGCTCAACTGCGTGTCGACCATCGATAGCGCCACAAGTGGCACGATCCGCATTAACGGGCAGGACGTGACGCGCATGAAGCAGGCTAAGCTTTCGCAGTTCCGCCGCGAGGAGCTCGGCTTTATCTTCCAGGACTCCAACCTGCTCGATACGCTCACGGCACGCGAGAACATCGCCCTGCCGCTCACCATCGCCCGCACAAACTCGGCAGAGATCTCGACCCGCGTGCAGGATGTGGCAGCGCGCCTGTCCATCAGCCAGGTGCTCGACAAGTATCCCTACCAAATGTCCGGCGGCCAGCAGCAGCGCGTCGCCGCGGCTCGCGCGCTCGTCACCGACCCAACCATGATCATGGCCGACGAGCCCACCGGCGCCCTCGACTCCAAGAGCGCTCGCCTGCTGCTCGAGAGCCTGGAGGCCCTCAATCGCCGTCTGCGCGCCACCGTGCTCATGGTCACGCATGACAGCTTTGCTGCCAGCTACACGAGCCGCGTGTTGTTTATCCGCGACGGCAAGATCTTCACCGAGCTGCGCCGCGGCGACACCGACCGCCGAGAGTTCTTCGACCGCATTATGGAGGTCGTTGCCATGATGGGCGGTGAGGGCTCCGATGCTCTGTAAACTCGCTTGGGGCAACGTCCGCCGCGCCGGCCGCGACTACCTCGTCTACCTTTTGACGCTTACCCTGGGCGTCACGGTCTTCTATGCTTTTAATACCATCTCGATGCAGGTCGACATCGCCGGCATCGATGAAGAGGGCTTGGCGCAGGTTATGGGCAGCATGCTCGGCGACCTGACGTACTTTTTGGCCGGTGTCATGGCCTTTTTAATGGTGTATGCCAATAACTTCATCATGAAACGCCGCAAGAAGGAGTTTGGCCTGTACCAGGTGCTCGGCATGGGGCGCGGGCGCGTCGCCACGATCATGGCGCTCGAGACCGTGATAGTGTCGGTCGTGGCCTTTGTCGCCGGCATTGTGCTGGGTGTGGGACTCTCCCAGCTCATGACGTTCTTTACGGCCTCGCTTTTTAAGACACAGATCGCCAATTTCCACTTCTTTTTCTCGGTGCATGCGTTCAATCTGACCCTTGCCTGCATGCTCGTAATGTTTGTGCTCACGCTACTGCTGAACCTTCGCGCCGTGCGTCGTACCAAACTCATCGAGCTTATGGGTGCTGAGCGTCGCCACGAGAGCATCAAGACGCGCAACCCCTGGATCGCGATTGCCATCTTTGCCGTGGGCGCGGTGCTTGTGGGCGTGGCCTATTACCGTCTGCTACGTGATGGGTTCCCGCTAACCGCGACGGACAGCAAGCTGCAAGAGGCCATGAACCAGTTTGGTATTACGACCGCTATGGTTACCGTGGGCACCTTTGCCCTGTTCTGGGGACTCTCGGGCATGCTCATCAAGCTGCTGCAGAGCCTGCGCGGCGTGTATTGGCGCGGCCTCAACATGTTTACCGTGCGCCAGCTTGCGGCCAAGGTCAACACGGTGTGCTTTTCGATGGGCGTCATCGCGATGCTCCTGTTTTTGGCCATCACCTCGGTGACGTGCGGTATGTCGATCGCCAACGTGATGAACGAAAACCTGGAGCGCTATAACCCTGTTGATGTGTCTCAGACGTATGTCTATTACACGCCCGATACGCTCGACTACTACAAAGAGTACGTCAATCCGCCTGAAGCCGATCGCATGGTGCTGGCCGATAGTACGGTCGACCTGTACTCCGCATGGCACGGAGATCGTATCGATCCCGATAACGTTGCAGACGGTATTAAGGGCAAGTCGGCGGACAACAACGACGAGACCGGCAAGAAGGTCAATATCGCCGATGTTGCCGGTGAGCATGTGCAGATCGATTCGTATCTGAGTTACCCGTTTGGCGGTTCGAACCCTTCGGTGTCTGCGGGTGAGATGTGCAAAACCATGGGCGAAAAGCTTCCCAAGGCGCTCGGGGGTAGCAATGCCGATACGATGGGTCTGTTTGTGACGCCGGCAAGCCAGTACAACAAACTGCGCCAGATGATGGACGAGGAGCCGGTGAGCATTGGCCGCGACCAGTACCTGCTTACGTGTGATGTGGGCGGTGAGCTGGGCGACCTGTACACCAAATACATGGCCGGCGGACATACCCTCACCTTGGGCGGGCATGAGCTCAAGCCCGCAACCGATAAGTCGGACAAGGACACGGCGGCCATCGCCAACTCGGCGATGGGCAGTAATCCGGGTACCGT
>URFE01000056.1:0-12289 GCA_900546965.1 uncultured Collinsella sp. | reverse complement strand
CTACCACAGGTACAACTCGTACAGGGGCGTCGTCGGCAGGACGTTCGAGAACGTGATCGCGAGGGATTTCGACGCCGGGGCCCCGTGGCAGAAGCTGGGGACGGACGTCACCGAGTTCAAGGTGGCCGGCGGCAAGGCCTACTGGGCCCCGACGCTGGACTTCTGCACCAAGGAGATCGTGGCGAGCGACATATCGACCACGCCCGACATGGCCCAGCAGGCGAGGATGCTCGACGAGCTGCTGTCCAAGATCCCCGAGGGCGCCGCCCCGACCATGCACTCGGACCGGGGCTGGCAGTACCAGCACGCCTCGTACACATCCAGGCTCGAGGCCGCCGGCATCGTCCAGAGCATGTCCAGGAAGGCGAACTGCATCGACAATGCCGCCACCGAGCAGCTCTTCGGCCACGTCAAGGACGAGTTCTACAGGGGCCGCGAGTGGAAGACGTTCGAGGATTTCAAACGCGACCTGGAGGAATACATAGTCCACTGGAACACGAGCCGGAGGCAGGTAAGATTGAAGGGCCTGACCCCGGAGGAGTTCCGGAATCAGGCCCTCGCGGCCTAGTCGCTATTTAGGGCGTCCAAGATTTGGGGCGCAGTTCATCACACGTACCGGCGGGCATTTTTATAAACGAGCCTTCTATCGACGCAAACCTCTACGCCTCGCGCTCGACCTCACTCACACATTCGTTCTTGATGGTGCCAACGAGCGCCTGCAGCGCATCGACCACGTGCGGGCGAATGTCCCCGCCAATGAGCACGAGCATGATGTCGTCACCTACGGCAAGCTCGCCGCTTGCCAGCCACACGCGCACATAGCCGATACCCGGCATCGCGCGCGTGGCCTCGATAGCAGCCTGCACCTTCTGAGCATCGAAGCCGAACACCATGCCGCCCACCTTGTGGCCCGGCGCCACGCCATCGGTCTCGACACCGCGCGCCTCGGCCTTGGGCGTCGCGCGCACCACACCGTTATGTGTCAGATACATACCGCACGCAGGTGCCGACGAATCGGCCTTGGCCTCGCGCAGCCAAGCATCAACCGAAGGCATCGTTTTGCCATTCTCGAGCATCATTTCTCCCTTACCGTCCCAAATTAGCTACTCTCGGACAATTTATTCATCAACGGGCGTGAGCACCATGACGGCACGCGTGTTGCTCAGCGATAACGAACGACAGGTCACAAGCGTTACAATCTTGGTTGCCGAAGCGGCACGATCGGTGGCATCGCTCGCCACGGCAGAGGCACCGTCGAGCATCTCGGACAGGTAGTTCTTGAGCCCGTCGTCGCCCTCAAAATTGGTCGTGCGCGCCTTGGCATACGTGTCCTCGACCACCTTGGTCGCCAGCGGACGCAGCTTATAGGTGGCGTCGCGCGTGATGTAATACACGTACTCTATGCTGTCGAACGTCGCCTGATCGGTCGTATCCGAGATCACATTGAACATCGATCCGTCGTTCATGTGGTGACCATAGATCGTAGTCTGCTGATCCACCATGCCGGGCGCATTGTCCTCGTAATCCAAGAAGATGGCACCCGATGCGTTGGACGTGCCATCGAACAACGTGTTGAGGTACTTGGAGTTATCAGTAGCCTGCACGACGGGATAGTTAATGTTGGTGCCCGGTGCGTAAATCCAACCGACGACCTCGGGATTTGTCTGGGCAAGGGCATTAAAGTCGATAACCGGCACGCCGCTGGCGTCCTTAGCGGGCGCATATTGCTCTTCGATCTTTTGGTACGACTCGCCCGCCTGCTTGTAACCGATCTGCGCATTGATAAAGATGGCAGCGGCGGCAACAATCAGGCCGATACCGATGATGATGAGCAGAATGGGAATAATGGAGCGGCGCTTTTTGCGCGGCGGCTCGGTGTAATCCGACGGCGCGGCATGCGATGAAGACCGGGGCGGCTTCTTAGCGGTGCTATAAGACGAAGGGCGATACGCAGCCGGCGTATCCTGACGGCGATGGGACGTCGGCGTTACAGAACGCGGCGCGCGCGGCTGCTGAGGAGAGGATGTCCGACCCTGCTGTGCCGCATGGGCAGCACCCGGCTTCGACGGATCGGGGATCTGAGAAGCCTTGAATCGTTTTCCCTGATAGTCGGACATGGCTCTCCTTATACTGCGGTGAAACGGCGGAACGCCTAGGCGTCGGCCATCTCCTGCTTCATCTTCTCGATAACCTTGCGATACTCGGGGTCGCAGGCGCCTAGAATCTGTGTAGCGTAGATGGCGGCATTCTTGGCGCCATTGATGGCAACGCAGGCCACGGGCACACCCGAAGGCATCTGCACCATCGACAGCAGCGAATCCATGCCGCCCAGGTCACTCGTCTTCATGGGCACGCCGATAACCGGCAGCGGCGTAAAGGCAGCCACGACACCACCCAGGTGAGCAGCCTTGCCGGCGGCGGCGATAATCACTTTGATACCGCGATCGGCAGCAGTCGAGGCCCACTCGTGGACCTTCGCCGGCGTGCGGTGTGCGCTCGCAATGACGAGCTCATAGGGCACACCAAGCGCCTCGAGCTCGGCGGTGCAGCCTTCCATAACGCCCAGATCGGACTTGGAACCCATGATGATCCCGACAACCGGCTTCTGATCTGCCATAAACAATGACCTCCTGTTGAGAGCGGTGACGCGGCGGATCCGCGACCCTTAACTACTGAGAGTAGTATAGCTGCTCCCGTCCCTGCGGTCTGCGGGTGCCCCGCGGCGGTCTGGTGTTTTCATCTTCACTCCGGTTGCTTCGCAAAGTCGTTCAGATGAAAACACCAGACCGCCGCGGGGCACCCTCGACCTACCGGGGGTTGCTATGACGTACGTTGGCTGAATTATTAGTGTGGGCCCTGCCGTTCGTTCGAACGGCAGGGCCCACACTCATTTTCTATTCAGCCCTAGTCATCGCGCAAAGCCCCTTCGGCAGCACACGGTGCAGCTAAGTCACCGCAGGCCGGGGCGGGAGGGGCCGAGTTTCCTCCTGAGCGACTCTGCTTGCAGCCGGAGCGAAAGGGGGAAATCTCGGCCCCTCCCGCCCCGGCCGGACAGGTCACACTACACCGTGTGCTGCGGCAGGTCCTGCAGGGCGATGACGTCCATGCCCATGTCGTTGGCACTGCCGTGACCCTGCTGGTCCTCGCGCACGGCCTCGATGGCACTCACGTACGTGTTGGCGGCAGACATCGCGGTCACGCAGGTCACGCCGCGGCGCACCGCCTCGGTACGCAGCAGGTAGCCATCGCCACGCGAGCCCGGACCGTACGGCGTGTTGATGATTACCGCAATCTTGCCATCGGCGATCAGGTCACCGATGTTGGGACGCTCGCCGTCGTGCGGGCCGCTAATCTTCTCCACGACCTCGCAGGTCACGTTGCCGCCGCGCAGCACGCGCGCCGTGCCCTCGGTAGAGCAGATATCAAAGCCCAGGTAGCGCAGGATACGCGCGACCGAAAGGATGTGGCGCTTGTCACGGTCGCACACGCTGATGAACACCTTGCCGGCGCTCGGGTCGGGCAGCTTGTAGTCAATCGCCAGCTGCGTCTTGGCGTATGCCTCGGGATAGCTCTTGGCGATACCCATGACCTCGCCTGTCGACTTCATCTCGGGGCCCAGAATAACGTCGACTCCCGGGAAACGGCCCCAGGGCATAACGGCTTCCTTCATGCAGAACCAATCGAGCTGACGCTCGTCGCTCGGCAGGCCCAGGCTGGCGATGGAATCGCCTGCCATGATACGCGCCGCGCACTTGGCCAGCGGCACGCCGGTGGCCTTGGAGATAAACGGCACGGTGCGGCTGGCACGCGGGTTGGCCTCGATCACATAGACGGTCTCGCCCTTAATGGCGTACTGCACGTTGACCAGGCCGCGTACGCCCAGCGCCATCGCGATGCGGCGCGTGGTCTCGCGAAGCTTTGCCTGCAGGCTCTCGCTAAAGCTGAACGGCGGGATGCAGGTCGCAGAGTCGCCGGAGTGAATACCGGCCTCCTCGATATGCTCCAAAATGCCGCCGATGTAGACCTCCTCGCCGTCGCACAGGGCGTCGACGTCGGACTCGATCGCACCCTCCAGGAAGCGGTCCAGATACACCGGGTAGTCGGGGCTAATGCGCGCAGCCTCGGCCATGTAATCGCGCAGATGCTCGGCATCGTAGGCGATCATCATGCCGCGGCCGCCCAGCACGTAGCTCGGACGCACCAGCAGCGGGTAGCCGATGTGCGCGGCAACGGCCTCGGCCTCCTCAAACGAGGTGGCCTGACCCGCCGGCGGGTACATGATGCCCAGCTTGTCGAGCAGAGCGGCGAAGCGCTCGCGGTCCTCGGCAAAGTCGATGGCATCGGGCTTGGTGCCCATGATGTTCACGCCGCTCTCCTCGAGCATGCGCGCCAGCTTAAGCGGGGTCTGGCCGCCAAGCGTCACCACGACGCCATCGGGGCGCTCAACGTCGATAACGTCCATGACGTCCTCGTAGGTGAGCGGCTCAAAGTACAGGCGGTCGGACGTGTCGTAGTCGGTCGAAACGGTCTCGGGATTGCAGTTGACCATGATGGTCTCAAAGCCGCGGGCCGCCAGCGCGTAGCTCGCGTGCACGCAGCAGTAATCGAACTCGATACCCTGGCCAATGCGGTTGGGGCCGGCGCCCAGGATCATCGCCTTGGGCTTGTCCGCCGGCGTGGTCTCGTCGGGAGCCACGCACTTCTTGGCATCCGGGCTCGTGCGGTAGATGTTCTCGTGCGTCTTGTAGTGGTACTCCGTGGCGCTCGAGAACTCCGCAGCGCAGGTATCGACCGTCTTCATGCTGGGAACCACGCCCAGGCCCTTGCGGTAGGCGCGCACAAAGCGCTCGTCCGAGCCGGTCAGCGCGGCGATCTCGGCATCGCTCGTGCCGTACTGCTTGAGCAGGCGCATCGCGTCGGCGTCGATATCCTCCACACGCAGGTCGCGGATGCTCTCCTGGACCCGCGCCATATCGTTGATACGGTTGAGGTACCACGGATCGATACCGCAGATGGCATGGATGCGAGCGATGTCCCAGCCACGGCGCAGGGCCTCGACCACAAAGAAGATGCGATGCTCGGTCGGGGTTGCCACGGCCTGAGCAAGCTCGTCGTCGCTCATCTTATCGGCACCCTCTTTGCCACCGGCGCAAATGCCCTGGTGGCCATCCTCCAGCGAGCGCATAGCCTTGCCAAAGGCCTCCTCAAAGGTGCGACCGATCGCCATAATCTCGCCCACGGCCTTCATGCGCGTGGTGAGCGTGGGGTCGGTACCCTTGAACTTCTCGAAGGCAAAGCGCGGCACCTTGACCACGCAGTAGTCGATCGTGGGCTCAAAGCAGGCGGGCGTTGCCTTAGTAATGTCGTTAACGATCTCGTCAAGCGTGTAGCCCACGGCCAGGCGCGCGGCGGCCTTAGCGATGGGGAAACCCGTGGCCTTGGAGGCCAGTGCGGACGAGCGGCTCACGCGCGGGTTCATCTCGATGACGATCAGGCGACCGGTGTTGGGGTTCACGGCAAACTGCACGTTGGAGCCACCGGTCTCGACGCCGATCTTCTCCAGAATGGCGAGCGAGGCCACTCGCATGCGCTGATACTCAAGGTCGGAGAGGGTCTGCGCCGGCGCCACGGTGATGGAGTCGCCGGTATGCACGCCCATGGGGTCGAGATTCTCGATGGAGCACACGATGATGCCGTTGCCGGCGTGGTCACGCATGACCTCCATCTCGTACTCTTTCCAGCCCTCGATGGACTCCTCGACCAGCACCTCGTGGGCAGGCGAGAGCTCCAGGCCCTGGCTCACGATGGAGACGAGCTCCTCGTGAGTATGTGCGATGCCGCCGCCGGCGCCACCGAGGGTAAAGCTCGGGCGCAGCACGCAGGGATAGCCCACGCGCTCGGCGATAGCCTCGGCGTCGGCCACGCTGTAGGCATAGCCCGAGCGCGCGACCTCCAGGCCAATCTCGGCCATGGCCTCGTTGAAGAGCTTGCGGTCCTCGCCGCGCTCGATGGCGGCCAGGTCGCAGCCGATCATCTCGACGCCGTACTTGTCGAGCGTACCGTCTTTTGCCAGCTCGACGGCGGCGTTCAGACCGGTCTGGCCGCCCAGCGTGGGCAGCAGCGCGTCCGGGCGCTCTTTCTTGATCACGCGCTCGATAAACTCGGCGGTGATGGGCTCGACATAGGTGCGGTCGGCAAGACCCGGGTCGGTCATGATGGTCGCCGGGTTGGAGTTGACCAGGATGACCTCAAAGCCATCCTCCTTGAGTACCTTGCAGGCCTGGGCGCCAGAGTAGTCGAACTCGCAGGCCTGGCCAATGACGATGGGGCCCGAACCAATAACGAGGATGCGCTTGATGTCAGTACGTTTAGGCATGTTAGTTCTCCTCGGTCTCGGTCGCGGCGGTCTCGGCAAAGTTCCAGCCGGCAAGGCGGTCCTTCGCGGTATCGATGTCCAGGTAGTTCTCCTCGCCGTCCATGAGTCGCGTAAAGGCGGTAAAGAGATAGTGGGCATCGGTAGGGCCAGGCGAAGCCTCGGGGTGGTACTGGACCGAGAAGCACGGGGCGTCGAGCAGCTGGATGCCCTCGGCGGTGCCGTCGTTGAGGTTCACGTGTGTCAGGCGAATGCGGCCAAAGCGCTCGTTCATCACGACCGGCGCGATTCCGCGGCGCACCCAGACGCGCAGATCTCCATCGGCCGCATGCTCGGTCTCGCCGCCGGAAAGCTCGGGGACAAGCTTGCCCAAGCTGGGGAACAGCAGGCCAAAGCCATGGTTTTGCGCGGTGATCTCCACGCGACGGCTTACCAGGTTCATGACCGGCTGGTTGCCGCCGCGGTGACCGAACTTAAGCTTTTCCATCTGGGCGCCGCAGGCCAGGCTGATCATCTGGTGACCAAGACAAATACCAAAGACCGGCACCTTGCCGATCAGCTGCTGCACCTGCTCGTAGGTCTCCACCACGGCGTCGGGGTCGCCGGGGCCATTGGACAAGAAGACACCGTCGGGATTCATGTCGAGCACCTCGCTCGCGGGCGTATCCCACGGCACGACAGTAAGGTCGCAGCCGGCGCGGACCAGACCCTCCAGAATGCCGCGCTTGACGCCGCAGTCGTAGGCGACCACTTTGTGACGGGCAGGAGCGGCAGCCGAAAGCGCAAAGTCATGCGTGGCAGGCAGGTCGACGGCCACAAACTCGTGAGGCGCGGGGCAGCTTACGGTCTTGACCAGGTTCTCGCCTACCAGCGTGGGCGCTGCGGCCAGACGCTCGGCAAGCTCGTCGACGTCGAAGATCTCGGTCGAGATAATGCCCATCTTGGAACCATTGTCGCGCAGATGGCGCACCAGAGCGCGGGTGTCGACACCCTCGATAGCGACGATGCCGTGGGCGCGCAGGTACTCCGGCACGCTGACGGCCGAGCGCCAGTTGGAAGGCGTGGCGCACATGTCGCGAACGATCATGCCGCGCATAGCCGGAGCGCTCGCGGGGCGCACGGCGTCGCCGGGGAAGGCCGACTGGACGTCGGTCTCGTCGATACCGTAGTTGCCGATCTGCGGATAGGTCATGGTTACGATTTGGCCGGCATAACTCGGGTCGGTCATGACCTCAAAGTAGCCCTCGAGCGAGGTGTTGAAGCAGACTTCGCCGGTCGCGGTGCCCTCGGCGCCGCATGCACGTCCATAAAAAATGGTCCCATCCTCAAGATACAGGATGCAGGGACCGCAGGTGCCCTTGCTGGTTTTGGCCAGCATGCGCTGGCAAAGCTCGCTGGGCGCGAAGGTGCGGGCGGCAGCGCCCGCGGTATGGTTGTTCGCCATAATTCTCCTTCCCGGTCTCACAGGACCGGCTTAAAGGTGTGTAGTTAGGCCTCGCGGTATTGTAACCGCAAGCATGCCTCATGGCGTTAATTTCATCGAAATGTTTACGAAATGATAATTATGACTTTCTATGCATAATGATTTTTCTGGGACGGGGATTAAAAAATCATCCCGCGAGGCTTGTGGCTCACGCGGGATGATGACGTCTTATTATTTCTTGTCCTGCTCCAGCAGTTCGGACGGTGTGCGATCGGGCTTGCCGCCGCGGAAAATCTCGCGGCCATGCAGACGATGCTCCAGGTCACGTTCGGCCTTTTCCTCGTCAATCTTGGTCTGGCTCACCACCGGGTCCTCAATCAACGACGACACCGAGTTCACCTGCTTCTGAATGCGCTCGGCGATGGTGTCATCCATACTCACGATGCGCATCTTCCAGTCGATACTCGTGGCGTTGGATGAGCTCTTGGTCCACACGAACGTCAAAATGGCGCTCTGGTGGCCGCGCGCGGGGAACATGCCAAAGAAGGAATCGTGCTGAATGTTGCTATCCTCGTCGATATAGGCGTGAACGTTATACACCACGCGGTCGATCTTGTCGTTGAGCAGCGCGTTGGTCGCAAGCGCCGCGGCCTGGATCTGCCCGTTGGACAGCAGCTCGAGCTCGTTGGCAGACGATGTGTCCAACACCGTCACCTCGACCGTGCCCGTGCGTTCATCGGCTTCATCGACGGTGAAGTCGAGCGGGAACTGCGTAAAGCCGTTGCCCCATTCAAGTCCACCCTTCAGCGCCGTCGAAACGGTATCGACCGAAACGCTCTCGGACAGGTTGGCGGTGTTCAGACGACGCATCACGCCGTAGCCAATCTGCATGCCCACGATCAGCACCAAAATACCGATGACCACGGCCATCGCGGTCTTCGTAATGGTATGGCTCACCTGCGAGCCCGAAGGATCGTCCTCGGACAGCGGGTCGATATGTTTTGCCTGGCTCGCGCGGTCCTCGCTGCGCAGCTGCGCTAGCGCCGCTTTGTCACCGCGCTTGGCCGCAGCCTCCTTCTCACGCATGCGCTCGGTACGCTTTTTGGCGAGCGTGGGATCCAAGACGCCGGATGCATCGATTTCGGAGAATAACTCCGTCACTTCTTCCGGAGTCAAAGGGTTCTTGTCAGCCATAAACTTCCTGTCATATCAATCAGTCGAGCTCGTGCGCACGCGCACCTTCGAACTGCATTCGATAGTAACGGGCATAGGTGCCGCCACGGGCGAGAAGCTCCTCGTGCGTGCCACGCTCCACAACGCGACCATGCTCAACGGTCGCAATCTCATCGGCATGCTTAATGGTCGAAAGACGGTGGGCGATGATAATCGTGGTGCGGCCGCGTGCCAGCTCTTCGAGTGACTCCTGCACCGCCTCCTCGCTCTCGTTATCCAAAGCACTCGTCGCCTCGTCCAAGATCAGGATCTTGGGGTTCTTGAGAAACACGCGCGCGATGGCAACGCGCTGCTTCTGTCCGCCCGAAAGACGGCTGCCGCGCTCGCCCACCACGGTGTCGTAGCCCTGCGGAAGCGACTCGATAAAGGCATCGATGTTGGCGCGACGGGCGGCCTCGGCGATCTCTTCTGCCGTAGCGCCCGGCTTGCCGTAGGCGATGTTCTCGCCAATCGTACCGTCAAATAGATAGACATCCTGCTGCACCAGGCCGATGGCGCGGCGCAGGCTCTGCTGCGTCACATCGCGCACGTCCTGGCCGTCGATGCTAATGGATCCGGTAGCCACGTCATAAAAGCGCGGCAGCAGCGAACAGGTCGTGGACTTGCCGCCGCCCGAAGGGCCAACCAAAGCGATGGTCTGCCCGGGCTTGATGGACAGGTCCATATGGTCGATAACGGGACGCTCGTCGGCATAGCCCTCGCCCAGCTCGACATCCTCGTAGTTAAAGCACACGTCGTGATACTCCACGGCGCCGGCAGTCACCTGCAGATCCGTAGCGCCCGGCTTGTCCTGGATATCCGGCGCGGTCGAGAGCACCTCGTCCATACGTTTAAAGCCGGCGATAGCCTTCTGATACGTTTCGGCCGAATTGACAAGCGTCTCGAGCGGCGTGCAGAACAGCGAAATATAGAGTGCAAAGGTCGCCATATCGACCGCCTGCAGCTGTCCCTGGGCGACCAGCCAGCCGCCCAGCAGCACCACGATCACATAGAGCACACCCGAGAGCAGGCCATACGTCGCGGTATAGACGCCCATGGCGTGATACATGTTCTCCTTGGACGAAAGATAGCGATTGTTGGAGGCGCGGAACTTGAAGCGTTCGGTCTCCTCATTGGCAAAGCTCTTGACCACGCGCATGCCCGCCAGCGAATCCTGCAGCTGCGCATTGATGCCGCTGATTTTTTTGCGGTTGTCGCTAAAGACCTCGCGCATGCGCATGTTCTGCCAAAACATGATGACCGCAAACGCCGCCGTCACCACAGCCATGGCAAGTGCCAGCACCGGGGCGATGGTAAAGAGGATCACAAACGAGCCGATGATCTCGATGCCGCAGATGATGATCCACTCGGGCACGTGGTGCGCCGCCTCGCAGATATCGAACAGGTCGTTGACCACGCGGCTCATCATGTCGCCCGAGCTGTTGCGGTCGAAGTACGCAAAGCTAAAGCGCTCATACTGGTCGAACAGGTCCTCGCGCATCTTGGACTCCATACGCGCGCCCATCACGTGACCCCAATAGCTCACAAAGTAGCGGCAGGCGCAGCGGACGGCATACATCAGCACCAAGCCCACCGCGATCATGCCGAGCGCCTGCATAATGGCAGCCTGACCCTGAGCAAATAGCCCACCGGTCAAATTGCGCAGGATAATGGGGAACGCCAGGTCAATGGCGGCAAGCACCAGAGCACAAACAGTATCAGCAACAAAAAGCCCCATCTGGGGCTTGTAATACGAAAGAAATCTCTTCAGCATAATCACCTTACGCGGTTTTACCAAACCGCGTTTCGTCTCGACGCTACAAGTGCTCCATTTGGACAATCTGGCCTTCAATCGTCGGTCGCGTATATCCATACGCTTCCCTCCTCTTTTAGGCCACCTTGTCTCAAATGGAGCACTTTCGCTGACTTACACAAACCTGCGGGATCATCCCCGCTCGTTAAAGCTCGGCCCCGCCTAGTCGGTGCGCGATGCTGTCGCAGGCCAAGGCGCCTACGACGGTCTTGGCGTCTTCGATCTTGCCGTCGAGTACGGCGTCGATCAGCTCGTGCAGCGGCACCAGGTCCACGTTGACAAACTCGTCATCATCGGGGTTGGGCGCATCAAACTCGAGCTTGGTAGCCAAGTAGATGTGGATAATCTCATCGCAAAAACCGCAGGACGTGACAATCGACGTCAAAAAGCGAATACGACCAGCCCTAAAGCCGGTCTCCTCATGCAGTTCGCGCTTGGCGCAATCGAGCGGGTCCTCGCCTGGATCGAGCTTGCCGGCGGGAATCTCGACCGTCACGCGGTCGATGGCGGTGCGGTACTGACGCACCAGCACGATCTTGCCGCTCTCGGTCAGTGCCACAACGGCCGCCGCACCCGGATGGCGAACGATATCGCGGGCGCTGCGGTGACCGTTGGGCAGCTCAACCTCAAGACGGTGGACGTCGAGGATCTTGCCCTTCCAGGCGCACTCCTCCGAAAGAATCTTCTCGTGCAGCTCGACATCGTGCGGGTCGTCGTCGCCCAGCACCAGCGCCGGCTCGTCAGCGACCTCGCCACCAGGCTCGCCCTCGGCGTGCCCATACATGCGGCTGTCCTCTTCAACGATCTGCGCATCCACGAGCTCTTCGTTCTTCTCGTCCATCCGTCTCATTCCTCTCGGATTTTAGGCATCCCAGGCGTCGCGGCCGCGCAGCGCGCGCAGGCCGATGTCGTGACGCAGGGTCTTACCCTCAAAATCAATCTTCTCGCAGGCCTCGTAGGCAAGGTTGCGAGCGTTCTCGAACGTGTCGCCCAGAGCGGTCACGGCAAGCACGCGGCCGCCGTTGGTCACGAGCTGACCGTCCACCACGGCGGTGCCCGCGTGGTACACGGTCACGTTCTCCATGGCCTCGGCATCGGCAATACCGGTGATGACCTTGCCCTTCTCGTAGCTGCCGGGGTAGCCCGCGCTCGTCAGGACAACGGCCACGGCCCACTCGTCGCGCCAGTCGAGTTCAATCTGGTCGAGCTCGCAGTTGGCACAAGCCAACATGACCTCGACCAGGTCGTTCTTAAGGCGCGGAAGCACGACCTGCGTCTCGGGGTCGCCAAAGCGGGCGTTGAACTCCAGCACCTTGGGGCCGGCAGGCGTGAGCATAAAGCCGCCGTACAGGCAGCCGCGGTAGTCGATACCCTCAGCAGCGAGCTCGGCCACGGTCTGCTCCATGACCTTCACCATGGTGGCGTGCTCCTCGTCAGTCACGATGGGCACCGGGCTGTAGACGCCCAT
>URFE01000055.1:0-12572 GCA_900546965.1 uncultured Collinsella sp. | reverse complement strand
GTCTCATTTCGTAACTTTAGGCTGTTGCAAGGTCTGAGACCGCGAGAAGGGAGACGCGATGAGTAAGTACACGAGGGGTCTCTTGGCGGTGATACTGGCCGTGGTGCTGGTGTTGCCGGCTGCAGCATTTGCCATGCTGCCCGAGGCCAACGCCAGGTCCAGCACAGGAATGGACGGACCGACGGCGAGCAAAAAGATAGTCGACCCCAACACTACCGGCCGCTGGCAATACTGGGCGTCGGGCGGCGAGCAGGACCAGACGACACGTTATGTAGGCCGAATCTGGACGGACAAGACAGTCGAGCCCACAGAGGACGAAAAGTCCGACTTTGTGACGACGCTCTCCACGATGTCTTCGACTTCTGACACAACGTCGCTGGTCACTAAACCGCTCGATATCGTGATGGTGCTTGATGCCTCCGGCTCGATGGATAAGAGCATGGGCGGCAATGATCAGATCAAACGCATCACCGCACTTAAGAACGCTGCCAGTTCCTTTATCGACGCTATTGCCGAGCAGAATGCAAAGATCGAAGATGATTCCAAGCAGCATCAGGTTGCCATCGTTAAATTCGCGGGTGCAAAGAGCAACGAGATCGGCAACGATATGTATCGCGAATATCAGGGATTTACGTACGACGATTACAACTATTCGCAGGTTATGAAGAGTCTGACGCCGTGTGTCGGTAGCGATGCGACGGAACTTAAGGATACGGTCGGCTCCATCAAGCCCGCCGGCGCCACGCAGGCTGATTACGGCCTTGAGCTTGCTCGCGGCATGTCAGGCCGCGAGGATGCCCAGAAGGTAGTAGTGTTCTTTACGGATGGCACGCCCACAGACTTCAGTGAATTCAACTCTACGGTTGCCAACAATGCCATAGCCGCGGCCAAGAAAATGAAGGAGAAAGGCGCTACGGTCTACACCATCGGTATCTTTGATGGTGCGAGGCCCACTGACGATCCTACGAACTACTGGACGAGCGACGAAAACAAGTTCATGCACGCCGTGTCGAGCAACTATCCAAACGCCACGTCCTACACAACCAATAAGCTTGGTAAGCGCACCGAGAATTCCGATTTCTACAAGGCTGCGTCGAATGCCGATGAGCTCAAGAAGGTGTTTGATGATATCTCGAGCTCTATCACCTCGGGCAAGGGTTCTCCCACTCAGATCGAGGATGGTTACGACGAGAGCAAGTCCGGCTACATCACCTTTAGTGATGAGCTGGGCGACTTTATGCAGGTCGATACGTTTGTCAGCGCTCAGATTAATGGCGTCCCCTTTGATGAAGTGACCAAGACAACCAAGGGCAACACGGACACGTACGAGTTTTCGGGTGTGGCCAAGGACCTGGTTGTCACCGTCGAGCGCTCTGCCAATGCGCAGCAGGGCGATATCGTGACGGTCAAGATTCCCGCATCGCTGATTCCGCTGATCCGCTATCACGTGGACATGGAAAACGGGATCTTTGAGCGCACGTCGCTCAATGACATCAAGCCTATTCAGATTAAATACACCTCGAGCGTCAAGGACGCCGCGCGTAACAACCTGTTTACGCCCGATGACGGACTCAAGAAGTATATCGAGAAACATAAGGGTGCCGACAACCAGACGGTCTACTTCCTGGCCAACAAGTGGTCGGGCGGCGAGCCGGGCGATGTTGTCGCCGAGTTTGAGCCCGCCGATACCAACAGCTACTATTACTTCCAAAAAATCACGCCTATCTACACGGACAAGGAATGCACCCAGCGCGCGACGGTAAAGCCGCAGGGCAACGACGTCTATTACTACAAGGACGAGTTTGTGGCGATGGGCGCAAACGGCAAGCCGAAGGACGACTATGCCGTTGTGGAGTTTGAGGGGCACGAGATCGCCAACTACGACGGCGCTCTGGTCAAAGATGACGGCTATTGGTCCTTTAATAAGGGAACCGCGCGCTTGGCCTATATCGACCAGCTGCATACCACCAAGGACGATGCGGAGGCGAACGGCAACAAGACCGAGACCGCGCGCGACGTGCTTAACCCCAGGTGGAATGACCTTTCCTCCGTTGCGACTTCCACGCACGTGCATTCGCACCTGGGCAACAACGGCAAGATTATCTTTAGCCTTGCAACCAAGCCGACAACGGTGGATACCAAGACTGACTTTGGTCTGACCAAGGTGCTCGAGGGCCGCAAGTGGGCGGATACGGATGCGTTTGAGTTTGAGCTCTCCGCGACGTCCGACAACAATGCCCCGATGCCCGACTCCGCGACCGTAACTGTGACCAATGCCGATCTCGACAAGGGCAAGGCAGCCATTAACTTTGGCAAGATTACTTATGCCGAGCCGGGCGAGTACACCTATGAGGTCCGCGAGGTCAAGGGCGACGCCGGTGGCATTACCTACAGCAAGAACGTTGCCACGTTCAAGGTGACTGTGACGGTTAACGCCAAGGGCGAGCTTAAGGCTGACGTTGAAAAGATCTCGGGCGAGACCGAGTTCAAGAACACCTATAGCGCCAAGACGGAAACCCCGCTGACTCTTGAGGCAACCAAGAAGCTCACGGGGCGCCCGATGGCCGATGACGAATTTAAGTTTGCGCTGAGCTATGCGGAGCACGACGAGGTTCTGCTGGATGCAACCAACAAGGGCGGCAAGGTTGAGTTCGGTCCGCTGACGTATACGACCGAGTCGCTTGCCAAGCTGGTCGAGGAAGAGAAGGCGTCGTTTGACGATAGCTCAGACAAGCCCACGTGGACCATTCGCTACACTGCTGCCGAGCAGACCGGCAAGCTGCCTGCGGGCGTGAGCGCTGCCGTGTCGGCAATTGACGCATATGTAACCGTTGTCGACAACGGCGATGGTACCCTGACGGCGACGGCTGACTACGGCGACGCCGGCAACGAGTTCGTGAACGCCTACACTGCCGCGCCTGCCGAGGCATCGCTTGTTGGCGAGAAGAATCTGCAGGTTCCTGATGGCCTGACCCCTGCTGACATTACCGGCAAGTTCACCTTTACCGTGACCGGTGAAGAGGGCGCACCCATGCCCGCGAACGCGAGCGTGACCAATGATGCCAAGGGCAAGGTCGACTTTGGCAAGATTACCTTTACGCTCGACGACCTTAACAAGGCCCTGGGCGAGAAGCCCGAGAAGCGCGAGCATACCTTTATCTACACCGTGACCGAGTCCGGCGAGGTCGCCGGCGTGACCAACGACGCCAACGCCACGCGCAAGGTTTCCTACACCGTGACCGATGACGACAAGGGCAATCTGAGGGTGTCCCGCAAGCCGGATGGCAATGTAGCCTTTACGTTCACCAATGCCTATAACGTGAAGCCTGTCGAGGACCAGATCACCGCGACCAAGGTCCTGACCGGGCGCGACCTCAAGGACGACGAGTTCTCCTTCGAGCTCGTCGAGGGCGATAAGGTTGTTGCTAGGGGCACCAATGCTGCCGATGGCACAATCGTCATGGACAAAATCACTTACGATAAGTCCGGCACTCACACCTACAAGCTGCGCGAGAAGCTCCCCAACGAAGCGGGGCTGAGCAACGGGATTACGTACGATAAGACGAACTACACCATCAAGACGAGCGTCATCGACAACGGCGACGGCACGCTTAAGGTGACCCATACGCTCGAGGGCACCAAGCCGGCGTGCTTTGAGAACAAGTACAACACTGCCCCGAACGAGTCCAGCGTTACCGATCAGATCACCGCGAAGAAGGTTCTGACCGGCCGCGACCTCAAGGCCGGAGAGTTCTACTTTGAGCTCGTCGAGGGTAACGATGTCGTCGCCAGGGGCACCAATGCGGCCGACGGCAAGATCACGATAGACAAGATCACCTACACCGAGGCCGGCGAGCACACCTACACGCTGCGCGAGGTCAAGGTCGACGCCGACAACGGTATCACCTACAGCACCGCGGCCTACACCATCGTGACCGCCGTCACCGATGATGGCAATGGCAAGCTCACGGTTAAGCATGAGCTGCAGGACGTCGAGAAGGCTATCTTCGAGAATGCCTACAGCGTTACTCCGAATAACTCCAGCGTCACCGACCAGATCACCGCGACCAAGGTTCTGGACGGACGCGACCTCAAGGCCGACGAGTTCTCCTTCGAGCTCGTCGAGGACGGCGAGGTCGTCGCCACCGGCGCTAACGACGCCGATGGCAAGATTACGATGGGCAAGATCACCTACACCGCCGCCGGCAAGCACACCTATATCCTGCGCGAAGCCAAGGGCGCCGAAGGCAACGGCATTACCTACGACAGCACGACCTACGCCATCGTGACTACCGTTACCGATGACGGCAATGGTAAACTCACGGTCAAGCACGAGCTGCAGGGCGCCAACGAGGCGAAGTTCAACAACAGCTACAAGCCGAATCCTGACGAGTTCAGCGTCACCGACCAGGTCACCGCGAACAAGGTCCTGACCGGGCGCAACCTCAAGGACGGCGAGTTCTCCTTCGAACTCGTCGAGGGTAACGATGTCGTCGCCACCGGCACCAACAATGCCGAAGGCAACATCACGATGAACGCCGTGAAGTACACCAAGGCCGGCAAGCATACCTACACGCTGCGCGAGGCCAACGGCGGAACCACCAGCAAGGGCGTCACTTACAGCGACGCTAAGTTCACCATCGAGACCACCATCACCGACAACGGCGACGGCACTCTCGAAGCAAGGCATGTCCTGAAGGGCACCGAGCCCGCCGAGTTCAAGAACTCCTACAGTGTGACCCCGATCGACGCAGAGCTCGACTTTGACCTGACCAAGGCCGTCGACGGCCGCGACTGGACGGATGCAGACGAGTTCAGCTTTACCATCACCGCTCCCGAGGGCGCCCCGCTGCCCGATCCCGCAACCGTAACCGTGAGCAGGAAGGACGCGAAGGACGGCATCGCCGGCATCAAGTTCGGCAAGATCCGCTACACGGCTGCCGGAACCTATAAGTACGAGATCCGCGAGAACGCGGGCAACGCGGCCGGCATGACGTATGACGGGCATGTCGCGACCGCCGAAGTGACCGTGACCGAGAACGGCGAGGGCGTCCTGACCGCCAACGTCACCAAGAAGGAAAGCGGACGTTTTACCAACACGTACCGCACTGAGCTCGATTACGCCGCGGCCGGCGGCCTCAAGCTCAGCAAGAGCCTCTCCGGACGTCCCATGACCGAGGGCCAGTTCACCTTTACCGTGACGCCCGCCGACGAGGCTTCGGCCAATGCGCTCGGCCTGCTGCCCGGCGCCAACAACTTCCAGTCTCCTGCAACGGCAGAGGCGACGGTCGGTCTGATTGATATTCTGGCGGGCCATGAGGTCAAGTTTACGCAGGCTGACGCCGGCAAGACCTTCAAATATACCGTGGCCGAGAAGAACGACGGCCAGCCCGGTTACACCTACGATGACGCCGTACGCACGGTGACGATCGCCATCGTCGACGACACCGCCGGTACGCTCACTGCTACGACGACCGTTTCCGGCGGTCCCGAGGGCACGCATGAGACGGTCCACAAGAGTGGCGAGAACAAGGTCGAGAAGGCCCTGGTGCCGTTCCACAACAGTTACAGCGCTACGACCAACACGCCTGGTGGCACCGCTGCTCAGGTCGTTGCCACCAAGACTCTGACCGGTCGCCCGATGGCCGACGGCGAGTTCTGGTTCGGTATCGCCTATCAGGGTGAGCTTGTGGGTTATGAAAATCTCAAGCCCAATATCGGCGGGCACGTGAGCTTTGATAAGCTGCACTACGACACCAAGATGCTTGCTAATCTTGAGGCTGCTGGGCTTGCTTATCGTACCGATAAGGACGGCAAGCTTGCCTGGACCATTAACTACACGGCCTACGAAGATTTATTCGGGCTGCCAAATGGCGTTTCCGCTACAACGTGGAGCTTTGGCTTTAAGGTTATCATCGTCGATAACGGTGACGGTACCCTGACGGCAACGGTCGACTACGGCGGCGTCGAGCCCTTGTTCGAGAACGTCTACGGCGCCGAGGCCGTCGATGCCGCGCTCACCGGTACTAAGAAGCTCCAGGTTGCCGAGGGCCTGGCTCCGGCCGACATCACGGGTAAGTTCACCTTTACCGTGACCGCCGACGAGGCAGGTGCCCCGATGCCCGAGCGCACGACCGTAACCAACGACGCGGCCGGCAACGTGGACTTTGGTAAGATCCACTTTACGCTCGAGGATCTCAACCGCGCTCTGGGCGTGACGGACGACGCGACCGATAAGGCCGAGGCAGACGAAGCAGAGGCTGAAGAGGCCGACGACGACGCTGATGCCAACGCTGACGAGCCCGGCGACGAGTCCGAGCCCGCAGCCCCCACCGCCCCGCGCTCGCACACCTTTACCTACACGGTGACCGAGTCCGGCAGCGCCCCTGGCGTGACCAACGATGCCAACGCTACGCGCAAGGTTTCCTACACCGTGACTGACGACGGTGCCGGACACCTGAGTGTCGTGCACGAAGGCGACGACGGTGCTGCCTTCACGTTCGCCAACACCTACAGCGTGACGCCTACCGATTCGTCCGTGACCGATCAGGTCAAGACGGTCAAGCGTCTGACTGGACGCGACCTTGCAGTCGGCGAGTTCACGTTTGAGCTGCTCGAGGACGGCGTGGTTGTCGCCAGCGGCACCAACGACGCCAACGGCAACGTTACGCTGAGCCCGATCCGCTACGAGGCGCCCGGCACGCACACGTACACGCTGCGCGAGGCTTGCCCCAACGCGCTCGGCCTGTACAAGGGCGTCACCTATGACGGCACGACCTACACCGTCGTGACCACCGTCTCCGACAATGGCGACGGCACGATGGCCGCGACGCACAAGCTCGAGGGAACCACCGAGTCGGCTGGCTTTACCAACAAGTATCACGCCATGCCTACGCAGGTTTCCATCGGCGCCATCAAGGTGCTCGAGGGACGCGAGCTCAAGAAGGACGAGTTCAGCTTTAAGCTCGTTGGCGAGGACGTTGAGTCCACCGTCACCAACGATGCCGACGGCAAGATCAATTTCGACAAGTTCGAGTACGACGAGCCCGGTACGTACGTCTACACCATCAGCGAGGTCAAGGGCGACGAGGCCGGTATGACCTACGACAAGTCCGTCTTTACCGCGACCGTCAACGTGGTCGATGACGGCGAGGGCAACCTCAAGGCGAACGTCGCCTTTACCAAGGGCGACAAGAGCGTCGAGGGTATCGTGTTCAACAACGCGTACAAGAAGCCCGAGACGCCCGTGCCGACGCCCGATCCCGGCACGCCTAAGACCGTGACGAACATCGTCAAGACGGTCAAGGGTTTCCTGCCCACCACGGGTGACCAGCAGGCCGCCGCACTGCTCATGGCATTCGTCATCGCCATGGCCGGCGTCGGAGCTCTGGTCTGGGGCATCCGTAAGCGCTAGGCACGCTGGCAGCGCCCGGGGCCAAAAGGCCCCGGGTGGCCAGCGGGGAGCCAGAACATAGCCCCCACCCCCAGCCGCCACGGAGGCATCTCCCTCCTCCGTGGCGGCGCTTTTGTGCGTAGGGGGGGGAGGACCGCCACGAAATCGGCCCATCTACTACGTTTGGCCCCCTACCCCCAACCATGCCGAAAAACGCGAAAACAAAACCGCAGGTAGAACGCCTGCGGTTTTGTTCAAAACGAGGGTATGGTCAAGGGTATCGAGTCAAACGTAGTAGATGGGCAGGTTTCGTGGCGAGCGGTTCCGGGTGATTCCTTGGGGACGGAGGAAAACGGATCATTTTGGTCCCGCGAGGCTTGCGGAGGCGCTCGTGCAGAGCCGCTCGGACAAAACTATGCCGGTTTACGGGGCTAAGTCACGCGCTCCCAACCATGCCGATATCCGTGAAAATAAAACCGCAGGTAGACAAGCCGTCATTTTACGGAAAACGCGGGTATGGATGGGGGCCCTGAGCTTAGCCCCGTAAACCGGCATAGTTTTGAAATGGCATTAAATCGATAACAGCTATTTTGCTCTGTCGGAGCGGTTGGCCGTTGGGTAATTACCCTCGCAGGTAGGCGATGGCGATCTGCGTGCGGTTGCGTAGGCCCATTTTGGCAAGGATCGAGCTGATGTGGTTGCGTACGGTGCCTTCGCCCATATAGGCGGTGGTGGCAATCTCCTTGTTATCGAGGCCGCGGGCGATGAGCTCGGCGACTTCGAACTCGCGGTCGGTCAGACCGGCAAAGGCGGCGGGCCGGCGGGTCGCGCCGGCCTCGACGTCCGCCCCATCAAAGTTGATATCTTCGATCGCCTTGCCCTCGAGCACGCGTTTGCCGTCCATGACCTGCGCCAACGCCGGCGGAATGGCAGCGACATCGGTCTTGATCAGGTAGCCGCGGGCGCCCAGCTTGAGCGCCGACACAATGTACTCGTCATCCGAGAACGTCGTCAGAAACACCACGCGCGCCGCAGGGTCGTGCTCAAGGATCTCGCGCGCGGCCGAAAGGCCGTCGCGTCCCGGCATCTGGATGTCGAGCAGCGCAATATCGGGTGCGTGCTCGGCGTAGAGCGCCACCGCATCGTTGCCGTTGGCACCGGTGCCCACCACTTCGATCTGCGGCTGGGCGCCCAAGATAATCTTGAGCGAATCGACCACCAAGCGGTCGTCGTCGACAACGATGAGCCTCATCGGCCCTCATCTCCTTGCTGTTTGGGAACGGTGGCAAACACACGCCAGCCGCCGGTGCCGGCGCGCGGGCCGGCGGTGAAGGTGCCGCCAAGCGCCTCGACGCGCTCGCGCATGGAGGCGAGCCCCATGCCCTCCGCAGCGCCGCGGCCGCTTGCTTGGACCTCACCCACGCCATCGTCGGTAACAATGAGCTGGTAAAACGACGGATGCTCCATGCACCGTACGGTGACGGTCTGGGCGCAAGCGTGGCGCATGGTATTGGAGAGCGCTTCGCGCAGGACCGCTGCAAAGCAGTTGGCGACGTTTGCGGGCGCATGTTCGGCCATAACTTCAAACTCAATCTGCGGGCCGCCGTCCGAGCGTGTGCCTTCGACAATGCGTTCGAGCTGCACGGAAAGGTCGACGGCGTTGTCGTTGAGCGCGTGGACGCTGGTGCGCACAAGCTGGAGCGCCTCGTCAACCGTGCGTTTAACGTCGGCGAAATCGGCGGCGACGCCAGGCTCGTCGGCGTGGACCACGCGTAGGGCTTCGGCCTGCAGTGAGGCGCGCGTGAGCTGGTGCCCGACGTTATCGTGGATCTCGCGCGCGATGCGGGCGCGTTCGGCGAGCGTCGCGAGCTCGACTTCGTAGTCCTGGCGATCGGCAAGATCGCGGTTGCGCGCCTCGAGCGCGAGGGCTCGTTCCTGCAGCTCGTCGCGGGTGCGGCGCATGCGCCGCTGCTCGCGCTCCAACTGGGCGGTGCGTAGCGATAGCAAGGTGGCGGCAACCGAAAGGATGGCGGTTAACAGCAGCGTTCGGGTGGTGAGCACGCCACCACGAAGGTCCGCGACAAGCGCGCAGACAAACACGGCGCCAATCGCCAGCGCGGGCCAGATTCGTTCACGGCGAACGCGTCGCGCGATGTCATAGAGAGCGAGAGGCGCAAACGGCACAAACGGCGGCACGAAGACAGCCGCGATGATGCAGGCGTAGCTCGCGGCCTCGCTCACACGGCGGGCGCGGTTTCCCTGTACGACCTCGGCCAGCGAGGTGGCAATAACGCCAAGGCAAAACGCCGCGACCAGGCGAGCGTCCACAGCAAGACCCATGGCGGCCGCAATACAGCACGCCAGCACGATCGATTTGTCGAAAAGCCTGTTCATACGGGTATTGTACGCGAAGCCGCGCGTGGTGGAGGGACCGCCTGCGCAACCGTGACATTCCTCCCACGCGGCAAAGCGGGGACGTCGGCAGGCCGCACGGCCAAGCTCCGCACTCGTGACAAAGCTCACTGGTGCGCGCCGCTCGCTCCTGCGATGATGCAATCGTACCGGGCCGCAATCAACAGAAGGGCCGCCTCATGACAGACATCGTCCACGTCGAAAACCTCGTCAAGCGCTATGACGACCTTATTGCGCTCGACCACTTTAACCTGAGCATCGCCCCCGGCGAGATCTTTGGCCTGCTGGGCCCCAACGGCTCGGGCAAGACCACGTCCATCAACTGTATTCTGCAGCTGCTTGCCTACGACAAAGGCACCATCGAGCTGTTCGGCGAACCCATGACGCCCGCCCGCTATGACCTCAAGCGCCGCATCGGCGTGGTGCCGCAGCAGGTGGCGGTGTTCGACGAGCTTACGGTGCGCGAGAACATCGACTATTTCTGCAGCCTCTACGTTAACGACCGCAAGCGCCGCCGCGCGCTGGTGGACGAGGCGATCGACTTTGTCGGGCTGGGCGACTTTACCAAGTTTCGCCCCGGCAAGCTCTCGGGCGGCCTGGCGCGTCGCCTCAACATCGCCTGCGGTATCGCGCACAAGCCCGAGCTCATCTTCTTTGACGAGCCCACGGTGGCGGTCGACCCGCAGAGCCGCAACGCCATCCTGGAGGGCATCTGCCGCCTGCGCGACGAGGGCGCCACGGTGGTGTATACCAGCCATTACATGGAGGAAGTCGAGCAGATTTGCAGCCGCATCATGATCATGGACGGCGGACGTGTGCTGGCGCAGGGCACCAATGACGAGCTCAAACGCATGATTCAAATGGGCGAGCGCGTGACTGTCGAGGTCAGCGCCGTAGAGACCGCCACGGTCGAGCGGCTGCGCGCCCTCGAGCACGTGCTTTCGGTTGAGCTGTCCGGCGGCGAGCTCGTCTGCACCTGCGAAGCGAGCCCGCACAATTTGGTCGACATCCTCGACACGCTGCGCGCCGCCGATGTGGCGCTCGGCCGCGTGTGGAGCGAGCCGCCGACCCTCAACGACGTGTTCCTCGAGATCACCGGCCGCGAGCTGCGCGACTAGGGGGCAGTCATGTTCAACACCATCATCACTACGGTCAAGACGCTGCTGCGCCGGCCGAGCACGTGGGTCTGGGGCGCCCTCTTTCCCATCGCGCTTTCCACGATGTTCATGTTTATGTTTGCGAACCTGAGCTCCGACGGCACGGTCGACCCGGTGCCGGTTGCCGTCGTGGCGGACAAGGTCTGGGACGCTTCGACCTTTAAGGATGTGGCGACGTCGCTTGCCAAGGAGAGCGACAATCAGCTGCTCGAGATCCACGAGTGCGACGACGCAGCCGATGCGAACCGTGCGCTCAAGGCCGGTGAGGTCGCGGGTATCTATACGGTCGACGACGCGGGCACGCCCAAGCTCACACTGCTATCGAGCTACGACAGCTCGCGCGCATCATCGGTGCTCACCGATCGCAGCATCCTGGAGACGGTGGCAAGCTCGTATACACAAAATGCCGAGCTCATGTCCCAGATTGCCCAGGACAACCCGGCGGCGCTCGCCGACCCCGAGGCGGTTGCGCGCGCCCTGTCGCTCGAGGGCGGCACCCGCCGCGTAAGCCTGACACGCACCACACCCGACGGCACGGTCATCTACTATTACGCGCTCTTTGGCCTGGTCGCGATGATGTCTGCCGAGTTTGCCGCCTTGAGCGTCATCGACCTGCAGCCCAATCTGTCGGGTCTTGGCGCGCGTCGCTGCGTGGGCGGTCTTTCCAAAACGGCGTCGCTGGCCGGTATCTTTGTGGGCTCGTGGCTGGTCTCCTTTGCCTCGATGGCGATCGCGATCGGCTACGTGCGTCTGGTCGTGGGCGTCGACTTTGGCGGCCGCGAGGGGCTGTGTTTGGTGGGCGGCGCCGCTTCCGCGCTTGCCGCCACGGGCTTGGGACTCTTTGTGGGCACGCTTCCCGTTAAGGGCGGCAAGGCGTCCAAGTCTGGCATCCTCACGGGCTTTGCCACTACGTGCGCCCTGTTCGCCGGCCTCTACGGCGAGCCAGCGATGGCGCTTGCCGACGACGTCGCCCGCGCCTGCCCGGCTGAGTGCTGGCTCAACCCCGTCAAGCTTATCTGCGACATGTTCAACCGCCTGTATTTCTTTGAAGACTTGGGGCCTTTTGCCGTTCGCGCGGGCGCGCTGGTCCTCATGACGCTGGTGTTTGTTGCCGCCGCCACGCTGATCTTTGGAAGGAGCCGCTATGAGCACCTTTAAGACCGCGCTTCGCATGGCGCTGGCGCACCCGTTCTACCTGCTCATCTATACGGTGTTCATCTCGCTCATGGGCGTATTCATTGCGGCCTCGGTGAGCTGGAACTCGTCGCAGCTTACCGAGTACGAGCCCTACGACACCAACGTGATCGTGATCGACCGCGACAATAGCGACCTTTCGAGGGCACTCACCAAGCACCTGGGCTCGCGCTTTGAGCTGGTCACGGGCATCGGCGACGATACGTACGATCTTGCGGACGCGCTCTCCAAGAGCAATAGTGCCAAGGGTAGCGCCGACTGCGTGTTCTTTATCCCGGAGGGGTTTGAGGACGACCTTGTTGCAGCCGCCCGCGCGGGGGAGTCCCTGCCCAAGCTCGATGTGACCTACGGTGCCGGCACCATGGCGGCGGCGCTTTCGTCTGCCGAGGCTTCGCGCTGGATCTCGCTCGCGGGCG
>URFE01000054.1:0-12630 GCA_900546965.1 uncultured Collinsella sp. | reverse complement strand
CCCGGTTGGAGCGCCCCTTACTTAGGGTTTGATTAGGTTTTGGATCGTCTGTTGGCTAGCGGCGTTTGCGGGTGGCCGTTGCCTTGCGGACGGATGTCTTCTTGGTCGGAGCCTTTTCCTCGGCCGGAGCAGCGGAGGAGACCGGAGTCTCCTTGGCGGGTTCTGGCTTGGCCTCTGCCTTCGGCGCCGGCTTGGCTTTTACCTCGGCCTTGGGCTCCTCTTTGGTGGCAGCGGACTTGGGCTCTGTCTTGGTAGCTGCGGCCTTGGTCGTGGTCTTTTTGGCCGTCGTCGTGGTGCGCTTGCGCGTGGTGGTCTTGGCGGCCGGCTTCGTCTCGACAGCCGCCTCGGTCTTGGGCTCGACGGGGGTTTCCTCGACCTTGACAGCAGACTTTGCGGCGGCCTTCGAGGTCGTCTTCGCAGCGGCCTTCGTCGCGGCAGCCTTCGTGGTCGTCGACTTCGTTGCCGTGGTCTTCTTGGCTGCCGTTGCCTTCTTGGCGGTCGTGGTCTTGGACGCCGTCGACTTCTTGGCAGTGGTCTTGGCCGGTGCCTTTGCCGCAGGCTTGGCCTCAGCGACCTCGGCCTTTACCTCGGGAGCAGCCTCGGCTTCGGCGGCTTTCTTGGCAGTGGCGGTCGTGCGCTTGCGCGTGGTCGTTGCCTTGGTAGCGGTCGTCTTTGCTGCGGCGGTCTTGGTGGCAGCAGCTTTGGTCGTCGTAGCCTTCTTGGCGGTCGTCTTGCGGGTCGTGGTCTTCTTAACTGCGGGCTTTGCAGCGGGCTTGACCTCGGCCTCTGCCTCAGGAGCAACCTCAGCCTTCACCTCAGGCTCGGCCTTTGCGGGCTCAGCTTCATCCGGCTTCTCCTCGGCCTTGGGCTCCTCAGCGGCCACCGGCTCAGCAACAGCCTCTGGCTCGTCGACAACCGCCGCCGGCCTCTCAATCTCCGGGTGCATAAAGAAGTACAGGTCCAGATACTTATCGGCCGAGCGCGTCCAGCTAAAGTCCTGGCTCATGGCCTGCGTGACCAGCTGGTTCCATGCGTCGCGGTTATCCCAGAACAGACGCGCCGCGCGGAATACCGCATCGCCCATCTCGTCGCCGTTAAAGTTGCTAAACGAGAACCCCGTGCCCTCGCCGGTAAACTCGTTGTACGGGATCACGGTGTCCTTCAGGCCTCCGGTCTCGCGCACGATGGGCAGGGTACCGTAGCGCATGGCGATGATCTGCGACAGGCCGCAGGGCTCAAACTTCGAAGGCATCAGGAACATGTCGGCGGCAGCATACATGCGCTGCGACAATGCCGGATCGAACTCGATGCGAGCCGCCATGGTGCCGGGGTACTTGTCCTGGAAGTAGCGCAGGCCGTCCTCGTAGTCGCGGTCGCCGGTGCCCAGCACCGCCACCTGCACGCCGCCGGCCAGGATGCGGTCGAGCGCGTACATGACCAGGTCTAGCCCCTTCTGGCGCGTCAGACGCGTGACCATCACCATGAGCGGACGGTCGTCGCGAACCTCGAGCCCCAGCTCTTCCTGCAGCTTGGCCTTGCATACGGCCTTGCCGGAACGGTCCTCCACGGTGTAGTTGGCGGCAATGCGCTTGTCGGTCGCCGGGTCAAAGCACGCGACGTCGATGCCATTCAAAATGCCCTGCAGCGCGTACGAACGCTCGCGCAGAACGCCGTCCAGGCCCTCGCCAAATTCAGGCGTCTGGATCTCGTTGGCATAGGTGGGGCTCACCGTGGTGATAGCATCGGCATAGCGCAGGGCGCCCAGCATGTAGTTGATGCTGCAGGCGTCGCAACGCAGCTGCGAAGCGGCCGCCGGAATGTGCGCCACACCCAGGATGTCCTCCATCACGGTATCGCTAAACTGGCCCTGGAACGCCACGTTGTGGATCGAGAAGACGGTCTTGACGCGGTCATACAGCGGCAGGCCCTGGTAGAACTCGCGCAAAAACACGGGCGCCAGTGCCGTTTGCCAGTCGTTGCAGTGCAGGATGTCGCACTCAAAGCCTTCGGGCAAGTGCTGCAGGCTCTCGGTGATGGCCTTAGAGAAGAACGCAAAACGCTCGCCGTCGTCAAAGAAACCATACGGATAGTCGCGCGCAAAGTAGCGCTCGTTGTCGATGAACATATAGGTGACGCCGTCGTGCTCGAGCTTCTCGAGCCCGCAGTACTCGTTGCGCCAGCCCAGGCTCACGTAAAAGTCGGAGAAGTGCTCCATCTGCGCCTTGTACTCGTCCTTGATGGTGGCGTACTTGGGCACCATCACGATGACTTCGGCGCCGGCGCGCACGAGCGCCGCAGGCAGCGAGCCCGCTACGTCGCCCAGGCCACCGGTCTTTACAAACGGCGCGCACTCGGCCGAGGCAAACACGATCTGCATCTTTTTGCTGGAATCAGCCATATTGTCTCCCATGTTGCAATTCGAGAATAGCCGCCTGGCGCGAACCGGGCGGCTATTCTACATGTTACGAGCGATGTTGCGGTGCCAACGTTAACGTACGATCGTGGTGTCAGAAGTTAACGGAGCCTTGCCCAGCACCAGGATGTTCTCGGGCGTGCCGCGAAGCTCGGTGTTGGTGGGAACCACGTTGTTCTTGTCCAGGATGGCGTTCTCAACGCGGGCACCGCTCTTGATGATGCAGCTCTGGTTGATGATCGAGTTGGTCACCGAGGCGCCTTCCTCGACCACGACGCCGCGTGACAGGATCGAGTTGCGCACGGTGCCCTTAATGATGCAGCCGGCCGAGATGATCGAGTTGCAGGCGTGGCTGCCGGTCGCGTAACGCGAAGGCGGCACGTCGTGAGCCTTGGTCAGGATCGGGCGCTCGGGGTCGAAGAGCTGGTCGGCCACGGTCTGGTCGAGCAGGTCCATACTGCGACGGTACAGCGACTTCTCGCTAAACACGCCCACGACCTCGCCCTTGTACTCGTAGCTGCACACATCGATGTTGCCAAAGTCGCCCTGGAGTGCCTCGAGCAGGTCCAGATAGTCGGCGGCCTGGTAGTGGTCGATGATCTCGAGCAGCGTCTCGCGGTTGACGATGCAGCAGTCCATGGAGGCGTTGTCGCCGTACACGACGCCGGCGCTCACGCCCGCTAGGCGGCCGTTCTCGTTAATTTCGAGTTTGGTCTCGTCATCGACGTTGTGCGTGGCCTTGCAGTACACCACGGTCATCTGGGCACCGGAGTTCTCGTGCGCATCGATGATGGTGTTGAGGTCCATGTTAAAGATGATGTTGGTGCCCATCATCACAACGTAGGGCTTGTCCGAGCGCTGGAACAGCGTCTTGTTGGAGATGATGTCGCGCAGCAAGAAACGCATGCCGCCCTTGGTGGTGCCATACGCGTTGCCGGGAACCATGAACAGGCCGCCCTTTTTGCGGTCCAGGCCCCAGTCCTTGCCCGAGCCCACGTGGTCGATCAGCGAGCGGTAGTTGCCCGGCATGACGACGCCGACGGTCTTAATGCCGGCATTCATCATGTTGGACAGCGGGAAATCGATCAGGCGGTAGCGGCCCAAAAACGGAACGGACGCGATGGGGCGGTCCTTGAGCAGAACGCTGCCGTAGGTCGAAGAGTAGTTAGCGGTGATATAACCGATGGCCTTGCGATTGATCATCGGATCATTCCCCCTTCCCGATAACGACGTCATTTCCAACGACGGCCGTATCCTTGGTGGTATCGACAGAGCCGAGCTTCACGCCCTCTTCGACCGTGGAGTTCTCGCCCAAAATAGCGCGGCAGATGTGCGCGCCGCTCTTAACGTGCGCACCCGGCAGTAGCACGGAGTCCTCGACCACGGCGCGCTCCTCGATGATGACATCGGTCGAAAGAATCGAGTGGCGAGCAGTGCCGTAGATCTTGCAGCCGTTGGAGACCAGGCAGTCGTCCAGGCGGCCGTCCGGGCCAATGTAGTGCGGCGGTCGCGTGGTGATGTTGGACATGATGGGGAAGTGCTTGTCGAACAGATCGAACTCGGGGTTGTTGCCCAGCAGGTCCATCGAGGTCTCGTGGAAGCTGGCGATGGTGCCGACGTCCTTCCAAAAGCCGTGGAACTCGTAGCTGTACAAGCGCTTGCCCTCGCCGAGCAGCTTGGGGATGATGTCCTTGCCAAAGTCGTGACTCGAGCGCTGGTCCAGAGCGTCCTCCTCGAGCGCCTCGATCAGCACGTCGGCCGAGAAGATGTAGATGCCCATGGATGCGAGGTTCGAATCGGGCTTATCGGGCTTCTCGGTGAACTTGGTGATGCGACCGTCCTCGGGGTCGGTCGTCAGGATGCCAAAGCGGCTGGCCTCCTCCCACGGCACGGGCATAACGCTCACCGTGAGGTCGGCGTTGTTCTCAATGTGCGTCTTGAGCATCTTGCGGTAGTCCATGCGATACAGGTGATCGCCCGAAAGAATCAGGACGTACTTGGGGTCGTTGGCCTTGATGTAATCGAGGTTCTGCGTAATGGCGTCGGCCGTGCCCGCGTACCAGGCGCCACCGGTCTGCGTCTCGTACGGCGGCAGGATCGAGACGCCGCCGTCGCGGCTGTCCAGATCCCAGGCCTCGCCGGAGCCCACATAGGCATGCAGCAGGTAGGGGCGATACTGCGTCAGAACGCCCACCGTGTCGATGCCCGAGTTGGAGCAGTTGGACAGCGAAAAGTCGATAATGCGGAACTTGCCACCAAAGCTAACCGCCGGCTTAGCGATCTTTTGGGTGAGTGCCCCCAATCGGCTGCCCTGTCCTCCTGCGAGGAGCATCGCGATGCATTCTTTCTTACTCATCGATTTCTCCTTCTGTCATCGATGTTCTTAAACCCATTAGCGACGGGCGCGGCGCTCGGTCGCGCCCGTCGAGTAATGCCGTGCTGGCATAAGGGAGCCCGCGCGCCTTTACGCGTGCCAGATCTCGTCGCGGTACTCGCGAATGGTGCGGTCGCTCGAGAACCAGCCGGAGGAGGCGGTGTTGAGCAGCGCCTTGCGGTTCCAGGTCTCCTGGTCGCCGTAGCTGTTCGTGAGCTTCTCCCATGCATCCACGTAGCTGCGGAAGTCTGCCATGACCAGGTCGGGGTCGTTGTTGTTCATGAGCTCGTTGTAGATGCTCTCAAAGTTGCCCGAAAGGCCGGCAAAGGTGTTGTCCTTGAGCTTGTCCATCACGCGGCCCAGACGCTCGCGATCGTTGTTGAGCGTATCCCAGGCAAAGTAGCTGTTGGATGCCCAGAGCTGCTCGACCTCGGGGGCGGTTAGGCCAAAGATGGCCTCGTTCTCGCGTCCGGCCAGGTCTGCGATCTCGATGTTGGCGCCGTCGAGGGTGCCCAGCGTAATGGCGCCGTTCATCATGAGCTTCATGTTGGACGTGCCCGAGGCCTCCTTGCCGGCCGTGGAGATCTGCTCCGAGATCTCGGCGGCAGGGTAGATGAGCTGGGCGTTGCTCACGCGGAAGTTGGGGATAAAGCAGACCTTCATGACCTCGTTGACGCGCGGATCGTTGTTGATGACGTCGGCCACGGAGTTGATCAGGCGGATGGTCTCCTTGGCGAAGGTGTAGCTCGAGGCGGCCTTGCCGCTAAAGATGAAGGTCGTCGGCGTCACGTGGAAGTTGGGATCGGCGATGCGACGGTTGTAGATGTCCATCACCTTCATGATGTTCATGAGCTGGCGCTTGTAGGCGTGGAAGCGCTTTACCTGAACGTCGAAGACGGTGTTGGGGTCAATAACCAGACCGGTCTCGGCCTTAACGTAGGCAGCCAGGCGCTCCTTGTTGGCGCGCTTGGAGGCACCCACGGCCTTCAGGAACTCGGAGTCGTTCTGGTACTCCTTGAGCTTCTCCAGCTCAAAGGCGTCCTTGAGCCAGCCGTCGCCAATGGCCTCGGTCACGAGCTTGGCGTAGGTGGGGTTGGCCTCGGCAAAGAAGCGACGGTGCGAGATGCCGTTGGTCTTGTTGTTGAACTTCTCGGGCGTTAAGGCATAGAAGTCCTTGAGCACGATGTTCTTGATGATGTCGGAGTGAATCTTTGCCACGCCGTTGACGCTATGGCTGCAGATCACGGACAGGTTGGCCATGCGAATCTCGCCGTCCCACAGAATGGCGGTCTGGCGCAGGCGCTCCTGCCAACCCTCCTGCGTGGTGTCGAACGACTCATGCCAACGACGGCTGATCTCGTCGATGATCTGGTACACGCGGGGGAGGAGCTTGGAGAACGTGCCGATGGGCCACTTCTCCAGAGCCTCGGGCAGGATGGTGTGGTTGGTGTAGCTCACAACCTGCGTCACGATGTTCCAGGCGTCATCCCACTCGAGCTTCTTCTCGTCGATGAGGATGCGCATGAGCTCGGGGCCGCACATGGCAGGGTGGGTATCGTTGGTATGGATGGCCACAAACTGCGGCAGCAGCTCCCAGTTTGCGCCGTGCTCCTTCTCAAAGGTGTCGAGCAGGCTGTAGATGCCGGCCGAGACAAACAGGTACTCCTGCTTCAGGCGCAGCAGACGGCCGTGCTCGCCGGCGTCGTTGGGGTAGAGGATGGCGCTGATGGCCTCGGCCTCGGCGCGCTCGGCATCTGCCAGGGCGTAGTCGCCGCGGTTGAAAGCCTCCAGATCGAAGTGCTCCTCGACCGGCTCAGCGGCCCAGACGCGCAGCTTGTTGACGGTCTCGCCAGCATAGCCCACAACGGGGATGTCATAGGGAACGGCAAGGATGTCCTGCGTGTCCACCGTGCGGTAGAACGTGCGGCCGTTCTCCTCAAAGCCCTCGACGCGGCCACCAAACTTGATGGTCACGGCCTTGTCCTGACGGCGGACCTCCCAGGGATAGCCATGGGTGAGCCACTCGTCGGTAGCCTCGACCTGGCTGCCGTTGACGATCTCCTGCTTAAACAGGCCGTAGCGGTAGCGCATGCCGTTGCCGTAGCCGGCGATGCCCTCGGCTGCCATGGAATCCAGGAAGCATGCGGCAAGACGGCCCAGACCACCGTTGCCCAGAGCCGGATCGGGCTCCTGGTTCTCAATGACGGACAGATCGAAGCCCATGTCGTCGAGCGCCTCGGCGACCATGTCGCGCACGCCAAAGTTGAGCAGGTAGTTGTCGAGCAGGCGGCCGATCAAAAACTCGATCGAGAAGTAGTACACGCGCTTCTTGCCCTCGGCGGCGGCGCGGGCGTCGCTCTTGGTGGCAACGGTGCGGGCCTTCTCGGCCACGAGCTTGGCCAGGGCGTTAAAGCGGTCGAGGTCACTGGCGGCCTCGACGCTCTTGCCGCTGATGCTCATGACGGCATCGCGATAGAGCTCGGTAAACTCCTGCTTGTTGTCGAAGATCTTATTCATACGTTCCTTTCCCCCGGGGATGTTTCTCCCGGAACGGTTATGACATGTATCCTACGGCCCGTCGGGGCGGGTACTTACCGTGGTAACGCCTTTGTTACGCTTTCTTGGCAGACGACTTAACAGCAGCTGCCTTAGCCTTGGGAGCAGCCTTCTTCGTGGCTGCCTTCTTGGCCGAAGCCTTGGCAGCGGGCTTGGCAGCCTTCGCCTTAGCCGGAGCCTTCCTAGCAGCCGCGGCCTTGGGCTTCACCTAGGACGAACGCTTGCGCGTCGCCTTCTTGGGCTCCTCGACCACGGGCGGCTTATAGCTGCTGGGACCCCGACGCTTAAGCACCACGCCTGCCAGACCGGGCACCTTAATCTCGATGGAGTCCATCTGCCCGTTCCAGGGATAGGGCTCACTCGAGCAGGTGTAGGGTTCCTCGCCGGCAAAGCCGCTGCCGCCAAACTCGGGACGGTCGGAATCGAAGATGACCTCCCAGTCGCCCTCGCGCGGCACGCCCACACGGAAGCTCTCGTAGCTCGCCGGGTCAAAGTTAATCAGGATCACCAGGTCGTCATCGACGTCCTCGCCCTGGCGCACAAAGCTCACGATGGACTGTTTGGAGTTGTCCGCGTCGATCCAGGTAAAGCCGTCGTCGGTGTAGCCGCGCTCGTACAGGGCGGGCTCGGCGGTGTACAGGTGGTTGAGTGCCTTGATAAACGCCTGATGATGACGGTGGGTCTCGTACTCCTCGGTCAGGAACCACTGGATGGACTCGTAGTAGCGCCATTCAATAAACTGCCCGATCTCGTTGCCCATAAAGTTGAGCTTGGCTCCGGGGTGCATCATCTGGTAGAAGGCCAACGTGCGCAGGCCGGCAAACTGGCGCCACCAGTCGCCCGGCATGCGACCGATGAGCGAGCACTTGCCATGCACGACCTCGTCATGGCTGAGCGGGCAAATGAAGTTCTCGGTAAAGGCGTACATGATGGAGAACGTGAGCAGGCCGTGGTTGCCGGGGCGCCACGGAAAATCGGTCTGCATGTAGTGCAGGGTGTCGTTCATCCAGCCCATGTCCCACTTGTAGTGGAAGCCCAGGCCGCCGTCCTGCGGCGGATAGGTCACGAGCGGCCACGCGGTGGACTCCTCGGCCATCATCATCACGTCGGGGTAGTGTGCCTCAACGGCGCAGTTGACCTGACGGATAAATGCGCTAGCGTCCAGGTCCTCCTCGGTACCGTACTTGTTGAACTTCTTTTGGCCGGGATCGTCAATCCCAAAGTTGAGGTACAGCATGCTAGACACGCCGTCCATGCGAATGCCGTCTACATGGAAGTTCTCGAGCCAATACAGCACGTTGGAGACCAAGAAGGACCGGACCTCGCCACGGGCGAAGTCGAACTTGTGCGTGCCCCAGTTGGGGTGAATCTCGTGCTCAAACAGCATGTGGCCGTTAAAGGTGGCAAGGCCGTGGGAGTCGGCGCAAAAACCACCGGGCACCCAGTCCATGATCACGCCGATGCCCGCCTCGTGGCATGCATCGATAAAGTGCATGAGCTGCTGCGGGTTGCCGTAGCGCGACGTGGCGGCGTAGTAGCCGGTCGTCTGGTAGCCCCAGGAGCCATCGAAGGGATGCTCCATAAGCGGCATGACCTCGATATGCGTATAGCCCATGTCGCGCACGTAGTCCACGAGCTCCACCGACAGGTCGTCGTAGGTGTAGAACTCGCCGCGCTGCGCGGGGAAGGGATCCATGGGGCCGGGGTAGTTGCCGTACTCGTCGGGATCGCCCTGCGGCGTGTCGCCGTGGCGCTTCCAAGAGCCAATATGCACCTCGTAGATGTTAAGCGGCTGCGACATGTGGTTGTGGCCGGCGCGGCGCTTGAGCCACGCGGCGTCGTTCCACTTGTAGCCATCGAGGGTCCACAGCACGCTCGCGGTACCCGGAGGGCACTCGGCCTTAAAGGCATACGGATCGGCCTTATAGAGCTTTTCGCCCTCGTTGGTCTCGATGAGATATTTATAGAGCTGGCCCTGCTCGGCGCCAGGAATAAAGCCTTCCCAAATAGAGCTCGTATGCACGGGCACCAGCGGGTTGGCTTCCTCATCCCAGTTGTTAAATTCGCCAATGACATGGACACTCTTTACGTCGGGCGCCCAAACGCAAAAGCGCCAGCCGCGCGTGCGCTGCTGCGTGTCGGGATGCGCGCCCATCTTTTCCCAGCTGCGCTCCCACATTCCAATGCCAAACAGATAGACATCGTCCTTGGAGAGCTCCGGTGCGTGCGGAGCCGGTTTGCGGGTTGCGGGCTTTTTAGCCGTTGGCTTTAGCTTTGTATCGCTCACGTTTGATCCCATCATGACGCGGCAGCGTGTTGCCTTGGTGACTAGATGCGAAAGGTCCAAGGCTGCACGAATCGAAGGGACGGCGAAGTTTCTGTGATTCGTTCCACCTCGCGTGCTCGGTGGAACTTTCGGCAGAAACTACGATAACACCTGTGCGTTAGTTTTATGGACGAAAGCGGATTTGCGGGGGCGTTTAATCGGTAAGCGACATGTTTATACCACTGGCAGAATTGACGTGGTAAAACTCTTGACAGTTTTACCAATTTGGGTTTCAAAATTGTTTGGCTGACGTTTGGTAAAACGTTTTTAGCAGGATGTTTACCATTTGATATCGAAAGGTTCGTTTATGTCCCATTCCTCCGCTCACAAGGTTGCTTTTATTTTCGATTGCGACGGCACGCTGGTTAATAGCACCCCCGTATGGGCATATGCCCAGCCCGAATTATTGCACCGCCACGGTGTCGACGTGACGGTCGACGATTTTGCCCAATTTGAGCACCTGTCACTGGAGGACGAGTGCCAGGCCTACCACGACACGTGGGGCATTGGCGCGAATGGCGAGGAGCTGTATCGCGAGCTGGGCGAGATTCTGATTGATGGGTACTCCAAGGTGCCGCCGCGCGAGGGGCTCCTGGCGTTTTTGGAGCAGGCGAAGGCGGTAGGCATTGCCATGTGCGTTGCCACGTCCACGCCGGCCGAGCTGGTGCAGTCCGCGCTCGCTGGTGCCGGGCTCGACGCCTACATGGAGTTTGTGACCACCACGGGCGAGGCAGGTCGCTCCAAACAGTTCCCCGATGTGTACGAGCTGGCGCTGCGCCGCCTGGAAGAGCGCCACGGTTGCAAGTTCGAGCGCGCATGGGTGTTTGAGGACGCGGTCTTTGGCCTTAAGAGCTCTGGCACCGCGGGCTTTAAGCGTGTGGGCATCTATGACCCGCACGGCCGCATGAAGCGCGATGACGTGCGCGCCAACTGCGATATCTTTATCGACAGCTATGAGGAGCTTGACCTGGCCCGTTTGCTTTCGTTTGAGGGATAGGCGAGGGCTGTGGCTTGCAAGGTATTAGTAGTTTGCGGCTCACCCGTGGTGGCGAGCGCTGATCTGTTACGTGGGCTAGCGGGGGAGTGCGATCGCGTTGTCGCCGTGGACCGCGGGCTCGACGCGCTTCTGGGCGCCGGCCTGAGCTGTGACGTGTATGTGGGGGATGCCGATACGGTGAGCGTCGCTGGTCGTGCGTTGGTCGATGCCGCCACCGACTTTGAAGTTGAGCGCCACGACCCGTACAAGGACTATACTGACCTGGCGCTGGCGCTCTGTTCCGTCCGCCGCCGCTGGCCGGGTGCCGAAGTGGTTGCAACCTGCGCCACCGGCGGCCGTCCTGACATGGCGCTATCCGTACTGGGGCTGCTCGCAGGCTACGAGGACGCCCCTGTCTGGATTGTTGAGGACAAGGTTGTCGCCCGCATCCTTCACGGAGGCGAGTCGTGGACCATCGAGGGCGCCGAAGGCAGAACATTCTCCATCATCGCCATAGCGCCTGGGACGGTGGTAAGCGAACACGGTCTAGAGTGGGAGTTAGATCACGCCTCGCTGGGCCTGTTGGCTGACACAGGCATCAGCAACGTCGTCAGGTCAACAGCCACGATCCAAGTCCACACCGGCACCGCCATCGCTTACCTCTACAAGTAAGCTTTATCGCATCAGGGTTTTATCGGGACGGTGGATAGAAATAAGCGCTCGAAGAGTGATTATTTCTGCCCCGTCCCAGGAAAACCCGTAAGTAAGAGATTCAACCCAAAAAAGTCCTTGCATCAAAGAAAGTCTTCCCCTATAGTATCTCCTCGTCACGGGGGCGTAGCTCAGCTGGGAGAGCGCTTGACTGGCAGTCAAGAGGTCAGGGGTTCGATCCCCCTCGTCTCCACCATCGTGAATGCAAAGGCCTTCGGAATTCCGAAGGCTTTTTTCATGCCAAAATACCTCGCGCCACAAGCCCCTCCCACACCAACAAAAAGTTGCACAATTTATTTCCCATGTCTGTACATAGTTTGTTAGACAAACGTGAATATCAATGCAGATTGCCGCATCATTTGTGCTTTAAGAGTGCCACTAATCACCGCCAGCGCCCCAATAACCTGCGCCAACGTGAACAACATCCCAAAACAACCCCCTTGAGCACGCTAAATGAACGATATGTTGTTCGCCACAAGCCAAATCAGTTTCACTAACAGCTTGTGCTAGGATACCTAACGTTACATGGGTTCAACTGTGCTCACGGCTTCTTCAAGCCACAAAGCACAGGGTCGATCAGCATCCGGCCGTAACGGCGGTGCCAGAAACACCACGAGCTCCAATAAAGAAGTCATGCGACTTAATTTATTTGCATCGAAGTAATTCGTAGATGTTAATAGTTAATAGTTTGCATGCCAAAACGTAGCAGTCCTTCAGCTGTTTGCGTGCGGTCCAGTTTTGTACCCGCTTGACTGGCTCGCTCGCAGCCAGCTGGGGTCGCGGTATTTTTGCGATACACGTCCGTGACTCTAGCAACTGCATTCATACATACCGTTCACGGTGGGGCAGAGCCACGTGCTTGTCTAACTGGGCTCAGGGTTTGAATATGGAGCGCCTTCGCGCACAAGCGCCCTGGCGAAGCCATACGCAAACCTCGTGAGCCACACGTAAGACAGCAAGGGGGTGGTGCTCGTGTGGTATGTGATCCAGGTCATTAACGGTCGCGAAGACGTAATGCGCGAGCGCATCGAGCGCATGGTGCCGGCGAGCGCCATGCAGGAGCTCTTTTATCCCCAATTTCAAACCGAGATTAAAGTTCACGGCGAATGGGTCAATACGACCAAGCCATTCTTTCCCGGTTATCTGATCTGCGACACGACAGATCCCCGTACCGTGCAACAGCATCTGCTGCGTATGGACGACTTTGCCCGTGTGTTATCCCAGGACGGTCAGTTTGTGCCGCTGGCAAAAGAAGAGGTCCAGCTTATTGGCGG